>JAVHNW010000176.1:0-3262 GCA_036169755.1 bacterium
CCTCGTCCGCGATGAGCAGGATGCCGTATTTGTCGCAAATTTCGCGCACGCGCGGCCAGTAATCGGCGGGCGGGACGAGCAGGCCGTTGGAACCGACCACGCCTTCCATGATGATGGCGGCGATTTTGTCGGGACCTTCGTACTGAATGACTTCTTCCAGGTGGCTGACGCACTCGCGCTGGCAGGATTCGGGTTTTTGCCCAAAGGGACAGCGGTAACAGTGCGGGTTGAGGAAGTGGACGCCGCCCGGCATGGTCGGCTCCACCGCCAGACGGCGATAGTCGCCGGTGAGGGCAATCGAGCCGTGGGTCGCGCCGTGATACGAGCGATACTGCGCCAAAATTTTGTGGCGTCCGGTGTAAAAGCGGGCAATTTTGATGGCGTTTTCGTTGGCTTCCGAGCCGCCCAGCGCGAAGAAGGTTTTTTTCAGGTTGCCGGGGGTCACTTCGGCCAGTTTTTTGCCGAGCAGGGCGCGCACTTCGGTGGTGTTGCCAGGGTGGACAAAGCAAATTTGAGCGGCCTGGTCTTGAATGGCTTTGACCACTTTGGGGTGTTGGTGGCCGATGTTGGTATTCATCAACTGCGAGGAAAAATCGAGGTAGCGTTTGCCATCCGTGTCCCAAAAATAAACCCCTTCGGCCTTGCCGACTGGAATGGGGTTGACCTGCGACTGAATTGACCACGAAAAAAAAGTGTATTCTTTGCTGAGCGCTACAATTTCCTGGCTGGAAAGTTTGGTTGTCATAGGAGTTCCTTTAGTTGTATGGGCGGGGAAAAAAGGAAACAAAAACTTACTTGTCTACTCGTCTTTGCTACACGCCTTTCGCAGCCCGCACCGCTTCACGGAAAGCCGTCAGCGTATCATCAATATCTTTGTCGCTATGCGAATAAGACAAAAACCAGGGTTCGCGGGCGTCCATGTCGGGCATCACGCCGCGCTCCATCAGGGCGTTGATAATTTTCAGGTAGAGGTCTTTATCGCTGGCGTTCCAATCGCGCTGACTGGTAACTTTTTCCACGCCGAGGGCGTAGGTGAACATCGCCGGGTAGCCGTTCATGCAGTGAACCAGGTTTTCCTGGCTGAGAATTTGGTCAATCCCATCCATCAGACGCTGCCCGCGCTGCTGAATGGTCGCCAAAATTGGTCTTTCGCGGAGGATTTTCAACGTGGCCCAGGCTCCAGCCACGCCAGGCTTATTGTTGGTGTACGTTCCACCCTGCGCCACACCGTGACCGATGATACTCATCACCTCTTTTTTGCCGCCAAAAGCCGCCGCCGGATAGCCGTTGCCGAGCGCCTTGGCGTAGGTCATCAGGTCGGGCTTCAAGCCATAAAATTCCTGGGCGCCGCCGTTCCCAATGCGGAAGCCGGTCTTGACTTCATCAAGGATGAACAAAGCGCCATATTCCGCGCATTTTCGTTGAATCAATTCCAAAAAGCCGGGCTGCGGCAAAATTGCGCCGCAGTTGCCCTGACAGGGTTCGGTGATGACGGCGGCGATTTGGTGGCCATAGCTAAACATGGCGCGTTCAAAAGCCGCGCTGTCGTTGAACGGCAGAGTCACAATCAGCTGCCCCAGCGGACGAGGAATGCCGGAGGAGGAGGGAATCGGAATCGGCGAGCGCGAATTGCCGTAGGATTCCACCGGCGCGTAGGTGCTCCACAGCGTATTGTCGTGAAAACCGTGATAATTTCCCTCAAACTTGAGAATCATCTCGCGCCCGGTGTAGGCGCGCGCCACGCGGATGGCGTGCATGGTGGCCTCGGTGCCAGAGCAGGCCAGACGCACCAGGTCTACGCCGGGCACCATGCCAATAATCATTTCTTCCACTTCAATTTCCAACTCGCCCGTCATGGCAAACAGCACGCCCTGACGAATTTCTTCGGCCACCTTGTCGTCCACCTCACTGAATGCGTGGCCGAGAATAATCGGGCCAAACGCCATGCGATAATCAATGTACTTGTTGCCATCCACGTCCCATAAATAGGCATCCTTGCCTTTTTGAACATACGGAGTCACCCCTTCGCCCCAGTAGCGAAAGTTGGAGTTGACGCCCAGTGGAGTTGCTTTTTGCGCCCGCTTTTGCAAAGCCTGGCTCTTGCTAAAGTTCTTCATTTCTGTCTCCTTGTAATTTTGCGCTACTCTTCCGCAATCCCTTGGGGAATGCGCCACTGGTACACGTCCTTGAGCACCAGGGGGACGATGGACGTAGTTGTCTTGCGTACCCCCGGCGACTTACCTATCACCTCCGTTACAAAGCGATACACTTCTGCGGTATCGCGCGCCAGAATTTGGACACTGACATCGGTTTCACCGATGGAGCAAGCCACATAACTGATATTGGGGAGTTCAGCCATGCGGCGCGCCACGTCCATGATGGCATCCGCATCACAGGCCAGCCAAACATCGGCGACCACATTGATGCCCAGCGCCTTGGGGTTGACCACCGCGCTGATTTTAATGACCTCGTTTTCGACCATCCGGTCAATCCGATAGCGCACCGCCCGCTCCGAAATATTCCCCACCGCGCGGGCAATCTCCGAGGCGTTCATGCGGCCATCGTCCATCAACAAATTGATAATCCTAATATCCGTTTTGTCGATTTTATACATAATTCGCTCTTATAATTTCCGTTTCCTACAAAATAATACAACCGTTTTTCCGTTCTGTCAAAGACAGTCATCCGAATCGGAAAAGCAGAACTTTCCCGTTTCGCCTCGCCCCGTATTCAAACCCTCCATTTAGCGAAACCAACCTTTTTGAGAAATATGAAATTTTTTCCAACCAGCCGAACGCGAAACTTTTTCGGCCAGCCTGGCGTTTATAATAGAAAAAAAGGATTCCCATGAGCGAACTTTCCCTAAACTACGGCCTGTTTTTTGAAGATTTTCAACCCGGTCAGCGCGTCTCATCCGTTGGGCGCACCCTCACCGAACACGATGTCGTCAGCTTCGCCGGGCTGTCCGGCGATTTCAACCAAATTCACACCGACGCCGAATTCGCGCGCGCCACGCCTTTCGGCCAGCGCATCGCGCACGGCCTGCTGGGGCTGGCGGTCGCCTCGGGGCTGGCGGTGCAGACCGGCATCCTCGGCGCCGACGTCATCGCCTTCCGCGAAATTGGCGAGTGGAAATTTGTCAAACCAGTTTTCTTCGGCGACACCATCCATGTTGTGATGGAAGTAGCCGAAACCAAAGCCTTTCCACGCCTGGGCGGCGGAGCGGTCACGCTGAATGTGGCCGTCCACAACCAAAAAGACG
>JAVHNW010000177.1:0-1994 GCA_036169755.1 bacterium
GGCGGTTGGCTGGCTGGTACAACCAGCCTCCTTCCCCGCCGAATGGACAAGCAACGCCGCGCTGGCCGGGGCATCCCAGGCTCCCGCGCCGCTCGGCCTGGATGGGCTGATTAGCTCGGCGGGGGCCTTATTCGGGCTGCTGGCCGGGCTGGCCTGGCTGCATCGCCACGGCGGATTCTCAGCCGAGGGAACGCTTTGGCGCCGGACGCTGCGCTTCGGCCTGGGGCTGGTCGGCGTAGCCCTCTTGTGGTTTGGGCTGGGAGCAGTTTTCCCGCGCGGAGAGTACTTTCTGGCCTATTTTTTGCGCTTTTTGCGTTACGGCCTGCTCGGCGGCTGGATTTCGGCTGGCGCGCCCTGGATTTTTTTGCGGCTGGGACTTTCCCGTAAACTAACAAAAACGTAAGGTTTTTTCGGCGTCTCTATTCTCGTACACACAAAAAGGGCAGGCGCGCACTGGCTTTTGATATAATCGCTTTCATTCTTTGTCTTGGACACGGCTAAATGACTCTTGAGCAGGGAACATTATTAAACGGGCGTTACCGCATATTAGACATCCTGGGCCAGGGCGGCATGGGGTCGGTTTATCGCGCCCTGGATGAAAACCTGGGCATGGAAGTTGCGGTAAAAGAAAACCTATTCACAACCGATGAATATGCGCGGCAATTTCGCCTGGAAGCGGTCATTTTAGCCAGTTTGCGGCATCCCAACCTGCCGCGGGTCACCGACCATTATGTGCTTGAAGGCCAGGGGCAATACCTGGTGATGGACTACATCGAAGGCGAAGACTTGCGTCAGCGCATGGAACGCCAGGGGACCATCAGCGAGGAAGACGCCATTTTAATTGGCGCCTCCATCAGCGATGCGCTGGGCTACTTACACAGCCGAAAACCCCCGGTGCTGCACCGCGACATCAAACCGGGCAACGTCAAAATCACCCCCGATGGGCAGGTTTTCCTGGTAGATTTTGGCCTGGCCAAATTGGTTCAGGGTAGCCAGACGACCACCACCGGCGCGCGCGCCATGACCCCCGGCTATTCACCGCCAGAACAATATGGCACGGCCCGCACCGACCCTCGCTCTGATATTTATTCGCTCGGCGCAACCTTATACGCGGCCCTGAGCGGAGTCATCCCAGAAGACGGGTTGGGGCGGGTAATGGACAATGTGCAATTAACGCCTCTGCGAAAACACAACCCAAATGTTTCCCGGCGGCTGGCGACAGCTATTGAAAAAGCAATGGAAGCCTTCCCCGATGACCGTTTTCAATCGGGAGATGAATTTCGGCGCGCGCTGCTCAACTCCAGTTCGCGCACCCAGCGTTTGGTGGATTTAGACTTAAATATCAATGTGACCCCGCCCCCACCAGGCGAAAATCAGCCCAGTTTTGATGCAAAACCCCCTTCGACACCGGCGCAAGCGCTGGCGCAGTCTCTCACCACCTCAACCGCGCGGGTACGGCGAAAAATGCGCCAGTATGTTTCTGTAGCGGTTTGGATGAGTGTCGCGCTATTGGCGGTTATCGCCTGGTTATTTTGGAACAATGGCCGTCTGCCCGGCCTGGTCCAGGCCGTTTTGCCACCCAGCGTGGCGCAAGACCTGGCTTCTGCCACCCCAGCCAACAGCACAACCGAAACACCAGCGCCAGGCGAAACCATCTCACCCACAGCCGAACCCAGCCCAACGGCAGCGCCCACCTTCACCCCCACACCCGTCGGCGGCGGACTCGGCCAAATTGCCTTTGTCTCCAGCCGTACCGGCGTGCCACAAATTTTTCTCATGGATGGAATCGGCAATTTGCTCGGCCAAATTACCAATGAGCCAGATGGCGCCTGTCAGCCAGATTGGGCGCCAGACGGAATGCGTCTGGTGTACGTCTCACCTTGTAAAGAAAAACGCTCAGATAATGCCTATCAGGGCTCAAGCCTATACATTATCAACGCGGATGGAAGCGGAAAGTTGGCCCTGCCCGCCTCGCTCGGCGGCGACTTTGAACC
>JAVHNW010000177.1:2004-15798 GCA_036169755.1 bacterium
CGTCTACATCGCGGCCTACCAGCTGGTGAAGGTCCTGAGCAAGGCTCAGGCCCGCGCCGCCGGATCGGATGTGTGACGCGATGGCTCAAGAGCTCCTCCCCGGACAGAAGCGCTTCACCCCCGCCTCGCTCGGCGGCGACTTTGAACCTGACTGGTCGCCGGACGGCAAACGCATCGCCTTCACCTCACTGCGGGATGGCTACTACGAAGTTTACATGATTAACCTGGAAAGCAACCAGGTGACGCGCCTGACCAAATCACAATCCATCGCGGGGGCCATTTATGCCCGCATGCCCGCCTGGAACCCATACGGTACGCAAATCGCCTACGTTCTCAAGCGCCTGGGCCTGTCGCAAATTTGGGTGACTACCGATGGAGACGCCAACCTGCCCAAACCCAATGAACAATTGGTGCAAAGCGGCAATACCTTCACCGATTTTCTTCCGGCCTGGACGCGCGATGGACAATTTGTGGTCTTTGACCAGACCAACCTGGATGGCGATGCGCCAGCCTGGCTGATGAGCATTCGCTACGAAGAACGCGCCGCCAAACAAGCGGTACGCCTGCCCATTACTGAACTTCCCATTGTAGATGTTGATTTTTCACCAGACGGTTTTTGGATGGTTTTTGAAAGCTGGCCCTCCATCACCAATCACGACATCTACATTTCATCCGTCACCGGGGCCAATCGCCAGCGCCTGACAACCGACCCAGGCTACGACTTTGATCCGGTCTGGCGGCCTACTCAGCCGCTGGCACCCTAAACGTTTTTTGACTGCCTTCTGCCATGCCACTCGTTGTCGGAGATACTCTCCACCATCGTTATCGCATTCTCAACATCCTCGGTCAGGGAGGCATGGGCTCAGTTTATCGGGCTCACGACCTCAACCTGGGCGTGGATGTTGCCGTTAAAGAAAATCTATTCACCACCGAAGACTACGCCGCTCAGTTTCGGCTGGAAGCCACCCTGCTGGCCAACCTGCGCCATCCCAACCTACCGCGCGTCACCGATCACTTTGTGCTGGAAGAAGAGGGGCAATACCTGGTAATGGATTACATCGAGGGCGAAGACCTGCGCCAAATTTTGGAAAGGCGCGGCGTTCTACCCGAAGATGAAGTCATCCGCATTGGACTGGCAATGTGTGACGCGCTTTCCTACTTGCACAGCCGCACTCCCCCGGTTTTACATCGTGACATCAAGCTCGGCAACGTCAAAATCGCCCCCGATGGCGGAATCTTCCTGGTGGATTTTGGCCTGGCAAAAATCATGCAGGGCGACCAGCCCACCATGACCGCCGCCCGCGCCATGACCCCCGGCTACTCGCCGCCCGAACAATATGGCAGCGCCCGCACCGATGCCCGTTCCGATATTTATTCGCTGGGCGCAACGCTCTACGCCGCCAGCACCGGCTTCATCCCCGAAGACAGCCTGGCGCGCGCCATTGACGGGCTAAAACTGACCCCCCTACTGAAACGCAACGCCAAAATTTCCCCACAGGCGGCGCAGGCCATCGAAAAAGCGCTGGAAACCACCGCCGCCAATCGCTATCAAAACGCGCAAGAATTCCACGATGCGCTGATGGGCGCCCCCGTCCCCGCTGAGAAATCGCCTTCTGCCGAAGCGCCCACCGCCGCGCCAGTCTTTCCACCAGATGCGGAACCCGCCTCCCGGCCAGCAGCTACTCAGAGGCGGCGCTCCCTGGGCTGGACGCCGCTGCTGCTGGCAGTTTTGGTGGCCGTTGCCAGCGGATTGATTTACACCAACCGCGCCCTGGCGCCCGCCGAAGCAGAAACCCCCAGCGCAACAAACTCATTGACAGCCACCAGCCCAGCCGCCACGCGAACGCCTACTCCCAGCGCAACAGCCACCCCCCGGCCCAGCGCCACTCCCGCCCAGCCCATAGTCATTCCACCAGCGCAAAGTCCCGCACCCAGCCCCACCCTCGCGCCCAGCCCCACACCCCTTCCTGACGGCAGCGGCCCCTTCGCCTTCGTTTCCACCCGCCAAGGCCCGCCCGAAATTTACCTTTCGCCTGGCAGTGAAACGCAAAGCCTGTCTTCGATAGCGCAGGGCGCCTGTCAGCCCGCCTGGTCACCCGATGCCAGCCAAATTGCCTACGTCTCTCCCTGCCACGCGCGCGCCATAGAATACCCCAACGCCAGCATTTTCTTTTATGATCTCGCCAGCAAAAGCAACAGCGTTTTGCCTTCCGTCCCTGGCGGCGACTATGACCCGGCCTTCTCGCCAGATGGCGAAAAACTGGCCTTCACCTCCCTGCGCGACGGCTACGCTCAAATTTATGTGCTCGATTTAAAAACACAGTCTCTGCTGCGCCTGGTCACTACAGACAAAACCCAACCGGTGCGCCAACCCGTCTGGTCACCCGACGGCGCAAAGATTGCCTACGCGCAAATGCGCTACGGCGCCTGGACCATTTGGACAGTGGGCGCGGATGGCAGTTCCCCGGCGCAGTTAATTCGCTCTGGCGCAGACGCCAATGATTTCTCCCCGCTCTGGCTGAAAGACGGCACAACGCTGCTCTTCACGCAAAATCGCCGCGGCGAAACTTCCCCGGCTTTTCTGATACAGTACAACCTGCAAACCGGAAAATCGTCCCCGCTGCTGCCCGACCGACCCGTAGATGAAATCTCGCTTTCACCCGGCGGCGGCTGGCTGCTCTTCCGCAGCAGCGATGGCAGCAACCTGGATATTTATCAGCTCAACCTTGCCGATTTGAGCGTCTCGCGCCTGACCACCGACCCGGCAGAAGATTTCGACCCGGTCTGGCAGCCATAAAAAACCAGCGCCGCCACTGAAAAGTACACACGGCGCAAGGGGGGGACGCTCAATAAAAAATTTCCATAACTGCTCAGGCATCGTTAGTTTGGGGCTTTTCCCTAACCCCCGTCCCCTCTCCCGGCGGGAGAGGAGAGTTGAACCCTTAAAAAACCACCTTACAAAGCAAAACATATCCATCCGAAGTTCAATTCCCTTCCCCACGCGAAACAGGCCATGAAACAAAAATACTTTATTGACAGTCACAAAGCCGTCACCCTCCTTTTCATCCTGGCCCTGATGGCCTGGTTCCGCCGCTGGGACAGCCCCACCGCCTGGCTTTACCTGGCCCTGCACGGCTCTTACGGCCTGCTGTGGACACTCAAAAGCCAGGTTTTTCCCGACCAACAATGGGAACAAAAGTGCAGCCTGGCCTACGGCCTCTACATTTGGGGCGGGCTGAGTTTGTACTGGCTCGCCCCGCTGATTATTGTTGCGCAAAACGTTCAGGCGCCAGCCTGGCTGATGGGCGTCAGCGTCAGCCTGTACAGCTTCGGCATTTTCTTCCACTACGCCGCCGACATGCAAAAACACATCGAGTTGAAATACAACCCCGACCAGTTAATTACCGACGGGCTGATGGCGCATACGCGCAACATCAACTATTTTGGTGAACTACTCATTTATCTCGGCTTTAGCCTGCTGGCCCTGCACTGGATTCCGCTGGCAGTGATTGCGCTCTACCTGGCCGTCATCTGGCTGCCGAACATGCGCAAAAAAGACAAATCGCTCAGCCGCTACCCACAGTTTGCAGAATACAAAAAGAAAAGCAAACTCTTTCTCCCCTTTGTGTGGTGAATAGTTCCCCGCGCCACACACCCTCACCGATAGGAGTTCCCATGCTTACGCTGAAACTTGACACCACCTCGACAGGCCCCATTTTCACCCCGGCCCTGGCGCCAGAAACCCCCGCCGCAGACGTCCCCGGCGAAACCGGTGACATCCGCGCCATCAACGGCAAACTCACGCTGTCACTCGGCGCGCAGAAAAAACTTTCCGCCGAGAACATTCGCCGGGCGGGCGGAGCGCTGGCCAAATGGCTGGCGAAAAACCGCCAGGCAGCAGCCACGCTGGAAATGGCTCCCCTTTTTGGGCTGGGAATGCCGCCCTCCAGCGCCTTCAACGCCCTGGTCGAGGGCCTGCTGCTCGGCGCGTTCACCTTTCAGAGTCACAAATCCGCCGCGCAGGAAACCTCCTCGGCCCTGACTCTGCGCTTCGAGACGGGCGGCGCTCTCAGCGGGGAGGCGCTGGAAGCGCTCCTCCAGCAGACGACCATCGCCTGCGAAGCGGTCAATCTCTCCCGCGCCTGGGCGCACGAACCAGCCAACATCATCAACCCGGTGACGCTGGCAGAACGCGCTCAAAAACTGGCCGCCGAACACGGCCTGAAATGCACTATTTTGGATGATAAACAACTGGCCGAAATGGGCGCGGGCGCAATTGTGGCGGTTGGCAAAGGCTCGGCCACACCCAGCCGCCTGATTGTGCTGGAATATGCCGGAAAAAGCGCCGAAAAACCGGTGGCGCTGGTCGGCAAAGCGATCACTTTTGATACCGGCGGTTACAGCCTGAAACCGGTGGATGGCATTGTGGGTATGAAATACGACAAATGCGGCGGGGTGACGGTGATTGCCACGCTGATGGCCGCCGCCCGCCTGGGGCTGAAAACGCCGCTGGTCGGCATTGTCGCCGCCGCTGAAAACATGGTTTCCGATGTTTCCTACCGCCCCAATGATATTCTCAAAACGCTTTCGGGCAAGACGGTGGAAATCATCAGCACCGATGCCGAGGGGCGGCTGGTTTTGTGCGATGCGCTGACCTACGCCCAGAAAAACTTTCAGCCGCGCGCGCTGATTGACCTGGCGACTCTGACTGGCGGCGTGGTGATTGCGCTCGGCTCCACCCGCGCCGGGCTGATGTACAACGATGAGACGCTGGCCGATGCGCTCTTCGCCAGCGGCGAGCGGGTTTACGAGCGGCTGTGGCGTCTGCCGCTGGATGATGAATATTTTGAACTCATCAAAGGCGATGACGCCGATATGAAAAACTCCTCCGGCATTCGCAAGGCGCACCCGGTGACGGGCGGCATTTTCCTGAAGCAGTTCGTGGCGGATGACCTGCCCTGGGCGCACCTGGATATTGCCGGAACCGCCGATACCGACCGCGAGGCGGCCTACTGCCCAAAAGGCGCAACCGGCTTCGGTGTGCGCCTGCTGCTGGATTATTTGCGCGGGCTGGAATAACGAATCCGCAAATCAAAGATTTGCGCCACCTACCCGCCCGCCCACACTTTTCCCGCCTGAACCACACCACGCGGCGGGACATCGGCCAGCAGCACCGCGCTGTTGCCCACCCGCGCCCCGGCGCCAATGGAAATTCCGATGGCGGTGGTGACGCCCATGCCAACCAGCGCCTTTTCTCCTACGCGCACCTGACCGGCCAGCAGGCAGCCCGGCGCAATATGGCTGTACGCGCCCACCTCACAATCATGGCTGACCACCGCGCCGGTGTTGACCATACATTTTTCCCGCAAAATGGCCGAAGAGCCAATGTAGGCATTCGCAAAAACTTGCGTCCCCTCGCCAACTTGCGCCGAGGCTTCCACCAGCGCGCGCGGATGAATCAGCGCCGGGAAGGCAAATCCGCTGGCAGCCAACAAGCCAAACAGCCGAGCGCGAATTTCAATGTTGATAATTCCGCCAACCCCATTGGCGGCCAGAAAAATTCCCTGCCCGCGCAGTTCGGCCAACTTTTCACGCCCGCCCAGCACCGGCGCGCCCAGCACAAAAGTCCCCCACAGGGCCGGGTTATCATCCAAAATTCCTGCAACGGGAAAATTGCCAAGCGCGCGAATCAGTTCCAGCACGGTTTTGGCGTGCCCGCCCGCGCCGTACAGCAGAATTTTGGCGCTGACAGCGGATTGCCCGGCGGAAAACTGCCGGACGATGGCTTCCGTCACCAGCCGGTCGGTCGGCAGGCTGGAAAGTTCGAGGCCGAGTGATGCGGCCAGGGCGCGGGCCGGGGCGGTGATGCGCAGCGAGGCTGGCATCTCCCCGGCGGGGGCCGCCTCCGCTGAAGGGCTGACCGGCGGCGGGGCGGGCAGCGGCTCAGCGGCAGAATCGGCCAGATAAGCCAGCGTCTCGCCTACAGCCAGGGTTGCGCCTTCTTCCGCCGCCAGGCGCAGAATGCCATCCTCCGGCGCTTCAACATCACTGGCGGCCTTGGTCGTCTCAATGGTAAAAAGCAAATCGCCGCGTTTGACGGCCTGCCCCTCGCGGGCGTGAATGGCAACGAGGCGGGCTTCCGGCTCGTTGGCGTTGAGCATGGGAACAAGAATGGGCTGCATGAAAAATTCCTTTTTGTAAAGTGATTGTAATTCTACCTGTTTCTGTCTATAATTTCTCTATCTCATTCGCTTGGAGGAATAAAATGAATTTTGGTCGCGCTTTTACATTCGTATTTGAAGACCCCGACTGGCTCAAAAAAGTTGGCATTGCTGCGCTGGTCATCCTCATCCCGGTGGTTGGCACCATCGCCGTGCTGGGCTGGACGCTGGAAATCACCCGGCGCGTCATCAAGGGCGAGGGCGAAACCCTGCCAGAGTGGAGCGATTTTGGCGCCTATATCGGCAAAGGCTTTCAGGCCTTTGTGATTGGCCTGGGCTACGCCGCGCCGCTGATTCTGCTTTTCATCTGCGGCATGAGCATTTCCTTTATACCGGCCATGCTCAGCGGCAACGGCGGGCAAGGGGCTGACGCCGCTGCCGGCCTGATGGGGCTGGTGATGTTTTGCACCTACTGCCTGGCCGCCATTGTTGGTATCGGAATCGGCATTGTGATGCCCGCCGCCTACGGCAAACTGGCTGATACCGGCGAGCTGGGCGCGGCCTTCCGCTTTGGCGAAGTCATCGGCCTGGTGCGCGCCGCGCCGGGGCCATTTTTGATGGTGCTTTTGGGCGGAATCGTGGCGAACGGCTTCATCGCCCCGCTGGGTTCGATTGCCTGCGGCATCGGCGCTTTGCTGACGACAGCCTACGCCATGCTGGTCATGGCGCATCTCTACGGGCAGGCCTATAAAAACGCCAAAGAAACCATCGGCGGCGGCGTGGAAGTTTCCAGCACGCTGTAAAATTTTCTGCGAATCAAAAACACCGGTCGCATGGCCGGTGTTTTTGATTCGCGATTTTTCGCCGCGTCAATTTTCATTTGAGCAAAAATTCCCGCGCGGCGGCAGTCAACTTTTGCTGCGAGGGGAGAATTTCATCTTCCAGCGATTTGGAATTGCCAATCGGAAAATCCAGCGCGCCCAGGCGGCGGATTTGTACGCCTGGCAGCGCCTCGGCGGCGCGGGCGGCCACTTCGGCGCCCCAGCCGAGAGTTCGCCCCCCCTCTTCAAACGTGATCAGTCTGCGGGTGCGGCGCAGTGAATCCAGCAACGGGTCCAGTTCAAAAGGGCTGAGTTGGGAAAACACAATAATTTCGCTAAAAATTTCATTTTCGTAGAGCAATTCCTGAGCGGCGGCGCGCGCAAATTCAAAATTATAGCCATAGGTGGCAAACGTCACCCGCGCCACTTCGCCACCGCGAACACGCAGAGTGAAGGTTGGGTAAAAATTATCGCTTTGAGAAATTTCCCAATCGGCCAGGTCTGCGGGTTGCAGCAGCGGACGGGTGTATAAAATTTTATGCTCCACGAAAAGCAGCGGGTCATCATCGCGCAAAATGGCGTTTTCCAACAGTTGGGCCGGGTCGCCCAACACGCAGGGCGCGACCACCCTCAGGCCGGGGACGCCCAGGAAAAGTTTTTCCAGCGACTGGGAGTGAGTCGGGCCATAACCGCGCCGTCCGCCCATGGGCAGGCGCAAAACCAGCGGCACGCGCACCTGGTCGTTGTACATCCAGCGAAATTTGGCAGCGTGATTAATGAGCTGGTCGGCCATGAGAGTCACAAAATCGCCGAACATGACCTCGGCCACCGGGCGCAATCCGCGCAGGGCCAGGCCATTGGCAATCCCCAAAATTGCGGCTTCTGAAATCGGCGTGGTGAGCAGGCGGCCAGGGAAATCGGTGGAAAGTCCGCGCGTCACTTTGAAGGCGCCGCCGTAGGGGTCGAGAATATCTTCGCCCAGCAGGTAAACGCGCGGATCACTTTGCAGGGCGCGGCGCAGAGCGATATTGAGTGAGTCGAGAACAGTGGTCATGGGAAATAATCAATTCTCAGCGAGGCGCGGGAAAGGGTCGGCGGCGGCGCGGGTGAAGGCGGAGTTGATGAGCGTCTCCACTTCGGCTTCGATTTCGGCGCGGCGGGCGGAATCCAGGCGGGGGGCGTGAATCGTCAGCGGGTCATGTTCCGCGCGGATTTTGGCAATTTCTGCGCGAGGGCGGGGGTCATCGCCCTTGCTGTGAGCGGCGAAGCGGTAGGTGTGCAGGATACAGGCTGCGGGCAGTCCGCTGGCGCGTACCCGCTGAAAGGCCTGCGCCGCAAGGGCGCGGATTTCCAGCACGTCGCTGGAATCCATCTCCCAGGTATGAATCCCAAAAGCCTGAAAGCGGGCGGCAATCGAACCGGCGACACCACTTTCGATGGGCGTGGTTTGGGCGTAGCGATTATTTTCGACCACATAGAGAATGGGAATTTGCCAGAGCGAGGCCAGGTTGAGGCTTTCATACACGGCGCCTTCGCCAAGCGTGCCATCGCCCAAAAAAACGAGCGCGATTTGGCCGGTCTGTTGCAATTTTTCGGCCAGGGCCATGCCGGTGGCGACAGGGACGATACCGCCCTGAATGCCGTTGGAGTAGAAATTGCGCCAGTGAATATGCTGACTGCCACCGCGTCCGCCGACCAGACCGGTGGCGCGCCCCATCAGTTCGGCAGCCAACCGATAGGGATCGCCGCCGTAGGCGAGAAAGTGGCCGTGACAGCGATGGTTGCTGAAAATCACATCGCCGGGGTCGAGCAGCGAAAAAAGCGCAGCGGCATCGGCTTCCTGGCCGATGTAGGCGTGGGTGGTGCCGAAGAGTTTCCCGGTGGAGAATTCGGCCAGGGCGCGCTCTTCAAAACGCCGAATGAGCAGCATGGTGCGATAAAAATCATCGTCTGGGGACATGCGCGCGATTATAACGCCGAAATGTTTGGTATAATGACAGCCCGTGACTGGTCCTGCCCCCGGTAAACGCTTGAGGCACGGAGACCTGCACCATCTTTTAGAAAGGAGAAGCACACGTCATGTCACTCAATAAGGAAGTCAAGACCGAGGTAATCGGCGGTTTTCACCGCCACGACACCGACACCGGTTCGCCGGAAGTCCAGGTGGCGATTTTGACCAAGCGCATCGCTCAGTTGACCGAGCACCTGCGCGCAAACAAGCACGATGAATCCTGCCGCCGCGGTTTGTTGAGCCTGGTGGGCCGCCGCCGCCGCCTACTGGCCTACATGCGCAAAAATGATTACACGCGTTATCTGGCCGTCACCGAAAAGTTGGCCCTGCGCCGCACAAAGTAGGTAAAGTGAGACCCTAAAGGTCACCCGGCCTTTAGGGTCTTTTTTAATCGCCCCCGTCAGGAATTGAATAGTGCGAACAAAGCGCTTTGTCCGCAGTCTTCAGTCCCTGCAACGGGGAAATTTAGAAGCGCACAAGAAAATCTTGCGCGCCAAGGAGACAAAAAATGATGAAACCCGAAGCAAAACGCTATTCGGCCACGGTTGGGACGCGCACCATCACCTTTGAGACCGGCAAACTGGCGGCTCAGGCGGGCGGCGCCGTCACCATCACGCTGGGCGACTCCATCGTTTTTGCCGCCGCCACCATGGGCGGCGTGCGCGATGGCATTGATTTCTTCCCGCTCAGCGTGGAATATGAAGAACGCCTCTACGCGGGCGGCAAAATTCCCGGCTCTTTCTTCCGGCGCGAAGGCCGCCCCAGCACCGAAGCCATTCTCACAGCGCGTCTGACCGACCGCCCGCTGCGCCCGCTCTTTCAGCACGGGATGCGCAACGAAGTCCAAGTGATGATGTTCTCCCTCTCGGCAGACGGCATCAACCCGCTCGACGTGCTGGCGATTAACGCCGCCTCTGCCGCGGTGATGATTTCTGATATTCCCTGGGGCGGGCCGGTCGGCGCCGTGCGCATTGGCCGCGTCAATGGCAGTTTCGTGGTCAACCCCACCTTTGCCGAAATCGAAGCCTCTGACCTGGACTTGCGCCTGGCTGGAACGCGCGAGGCCATTCTGATGGTCGAGTGCGGCGCGAATGAAATTCCTGAAGATGTAATGGCCGCCGCGCTGGAATTGGGCCACCAATCCATTCAACCAATTATTGACGCGCAGCTGAAGATGACCGCCGAAGTGGGCAAAGCCAAACGCGAGGCCTCCTTCGCCAACGCCACCGATGACCTGAACCAGCGCGTCCTCGCCCGTGTCAGCGGGCCGATGAACGAACTGCTCGACAAACCGCTCGCCAAAGCCGAATTCTACAACGGCATGGACGCCATCCAAAGCGCCTTAATTGCTGAATTCTGCAGCGGCGAAGAATCCGCGCCGAGCGAAAAAGATGTCAAAACCGCTTTCAGCGAGGCCGAAGGCGCTGTCGTGCGCGAACGCATCCTCAGCATGGGCAAACGCCCGGATGGCCGCACCCCGACCGAAATCCGCCCGATTTGGTGTGAAGTCGGCCTCAGCCCGCGCGCGCATGGCTCTGGCCTGTTCACCCGCGGCGAAACCCAGGTACTGACGCTGGCAACCCTCGGCACACTGGGCGAAGCGCAGGAACTGGACAACCTTTCGCCGGTGGACACAAAACGCTACATGCACCACTACAACTTCCCGCCCTACTGCACCGGCGAAGTCAAACCCCTGCGCGGACAGTCGCGCCGCGAAATTGGTCACGGCGCGCTGGCAGAACGCGCCCTCGAGCCGGTCATCCCCGCCGAGGAAAGTTTCCCGTACACCCTGCGCCTGGTGAGCGAAGTGCTGGCCTCCAATGGTTCCTCCTCGATGGCCTCCGTCTGCGGCTCCACCCTGGCGCTAATGGATGCCGGTGTGCCGATTAAAGCCCCGGTGGCGGGCGTGGCGATGGGTCTCGTCACAGACGCTACCGGACGCTACAAGATTCTGACCGACATTCAGGGCACCGAGGACCACCTGGGCGACATGGATTTCAAAGTCGCCGGAACCGCGCAAGGCATCACCGCCCTGCAAATGGACATCAAAATCAGTGGGCTGAGCGCCCAAATGATGAAGGAAGCCCTGGGGCAGGCGCACGAAGCGCGGCTCTTCATCCTCAATAAAATGTTTGAAGCCCTGCCCGCTCCGCGCGCCGAACTGAAGCCGCACGCCCCGCGCATTATCACCGTCAAAATTCCGGTGGACAAAATCGGCGCGTTGATTGGGCCAGGCGGTAAAAACATCCGCGCCCTGCAGGAAGAAACCAAGGTCAAAATTGACGTGCAGGAAGACGGCACCGTCTACATCGCCAGCACAGACGGCGTTGGCGCTGAAATCGCCCGCGCGCGGGTCGAATCGCTGGGAGAAACCGCTGAAATTGGCCGCATCTACACCGGCAAGGTAGTGCGCGTGGAAGCCTTTGGCGCCTTCGTGCAAATTCTGCCCGGCATGGATGGCCTGGTTCATATTTCGCAGCTCGATAGTGAGCGCGTCAACAAAGTTGAAGACATTTGCAACGTGGGTGACGAACTGACCGTGATGGTGGTGGATGTTGACCCGGCGGGCAAAATTCGCCTCTCGCGCCAGGCCGTGCTGGAAGGCTGGACGGCGGAAGAGGCCCGTGAGCATGACCGCAAGCCCAGCGGCGGCGGACGCCCTGGCGGCGGTGACCGCGGTGGACGTGGCCGCGATGAGCGCGGCGGACGCGGCGGCGGCTTCGACCGCAGACGCTAAAAAAACAATAAAAAAGGATGGGCTGGTTTTCCAGCCCATCCTTTTTTATTGCGCTAGCGCCACTGATTTTCCTACTGCCCGCCTTTGACTTCCGTCCAAAGCTGGTCGTAGAGCGGCAGGGCATCGCCAACATCTTTGATGCGGTGGCCGTTCTTGATGGCCTCCAGCGGAACATTGGTGATGGGCGAGGCCATGTACGGCCCGTACAGGTCGGGCTGATTATCTTTGGCAAAGTCGAGCGCGGCCTTGTTGGGGTTGATGTAGGGGAAGTCGCGCAGCATCAGCCAGAACATGTTGGGCTGCATGGTGTAGGCCAGCCAGGCGTAGGCCGCATCAGCGTGGGGGGCGCCAGTGGGCATGGCCCAGTTATCCTGCCAGAGGACGGCGCCTTCTGTGGGATAGACGTAGGTAAAGGCCGGGTTTTCCTGTTGCGCCAGGAAAGCCTCACCAGTCCAGGTCATGCCCAGGTCAACGTCTCCAGCAATCAGCGCGGTTTTGGGGCTGTCGCTGTCGAAGAGTTTGACGTTGGGAATTAAAGTCATCAGTTTGGCTTTGGCTTCGTCCAGTTTGGCGGGGTCGGTTGTGTTCGGGTCGTAGCCCAGAGTGAGCAGAGTAAAGCCAATCACCACACGCGAGTCGTCCAGGAAGACCATCCGGCCAGCGTAATCCGGGTTCCACAGGTCGGCCCATTTGGTGGGCGGGGTGGTGACCTTGTCGGCGTTGTAGATGATGGCGTCTGTCCCGGCCTGGTAGGGCAGGGTGTAGGCATTGCCGGGGTCAAACTCCAGGTTCATGTAGTTGGGGTCCATGTCGGCGTAGACTTTTGCCAGTTTGGTCTGATCCAATTTTTGCAGCAGGTTGCCGCGCACCATCAGCGCCACGATGTAGTCGGTGGGTTGAACCAGGTCGTAGTTGGTGCCACCGGCATTCAGTTTGGCGTACATTTCCTCGTTGGAGGAATATTCGTCATGGTTGATGGTGACGCCGTAGACCAGGGTG
Organism: bacterium; assembly: GCA_036169755.1. GTDB lineage: Bacteria > Chloroflexota > Anaerolineae > Anaerolineales > Villigracilaceae > UBA8950. The sequence continues at coordinate 14,734 of JAVHNW010000177.1, forward strand.
AAGCACTCTTTCCATTCGGTTGGGATATATTCCGTCCAAACAAACAGGTTGAGTTCCTTGGAGGTGATTTCCATTTTCTGGTCGGGCAGGGGGCAGACAAAGCCCGAAGAGGTGACGATTTCTACCGGGGCGGGAGCGTCTGTCGCCGGGGCCTCAGTCGCCGCCGGGGCGGGCGCGCCGCAGGCTGAAAGAATCAGCCCCAAAACCATCGCGGCAGAGAGAACTTTCCAAAAAGCGTTTTTGTTCATTTTTTCTCCTTTGGGAACGAATGTTCGCAACAGGCCATTGCGCAAAGCGGCCTGTTTTTGACGTGAGTTAGGCCTCGCGCGCTTGCAGGCGCTGAAGCAGAAATACCGCGCTAAAAATCAACAGAATCCAGACGGTGGAGAGCGCGTTGACCTGCGGGGTGATGATGCGCCGCAGCAGGCCATAGACGTAAATCGGCAGGGTGGTGGAGCCGGGGCCGTTGGTGAAAAAGGTGATGACGAAATCATCCAGCGAGAGCGTGAAGGCCATCAGCGCGCCAGAAAGCACGCCCGGCAGCAGCATCGGCAGCGTCACCCGCCAAAATGTGACCAGTTCATTGGCGCCCAAATCCATGGCGGCTTCTTCAAAAGATTTGTCAAAGCCCTGCAAACGCGCCTGCACCACCAGGGTTACGAACGGCACGCTGAAGGCGATGTGCGAGAGGATGACCGTACCAATCCCCAGCGCCAGGCGCGCGTCACCCGTCAGGCCGAGCGCGGAGTTGATGAAGGTGAACAATTGGCTGAAAAGCGTCAGAATGCCAATGCCCATCACAATTTCGGGGATGACGATGGGGATGTAGAGCGAAAGCTGTGAAAACGGTTTAAGCCGAAATTCATAGCGCTGCAGCGCCAGCGCCGCCATCGTGCCAATCAGCGCCGAGGTGAAGGTGGAGATGAAGGCAATCGTCAGCGTGTTGCGGGCGGCGTTCATCACATCCTTGTTTTTGGCAAGTTCGCAAAACCAGTGGAAAGGCCCGCAGGGGCTTTGCAGCACCAGGCTGCCCTGCATTTTGAGCGGGCCAAACTGGCTGACCAC
>JAVHNW010000178.1:0-15656 GCA_036169755.1 bacterium
TAGGCCGCGCGAATCATGCGCCGCATTACCTTGGCATTGCGCGTTTTGGGCAGGTCGCTGACGAAGAGAATTTTCTTGGGGGCGAGCGCCTTGCCCATTTCGTCAATCAACATCTGGCGCAGTTCGGCGCGAATCTGTTCGGCATCTGCTTGTACCTGCGCTGGCTGTTGGTTGACGACCACAAAAACCACCAGCGCCATGCCTTTCACCGCGTCTGGCACGCCAACCGCCGCGGCCTCCACCACAGCCGGATGCGCCACCATCACCGATTCGACTTCCGCCGGGCCGAGGCGTTTTCCGGCAATTTTGAGCGTATCGTCCGAACGTCCGAGGATGTACCACAGCCCATCCGCGTCAATCGCGGCGAAATCGCCATGCACCCAAACATTTTCCCAGCGGCTCCAGTACGCCGCCAGGTAGCGCGGGTTGTCGTGCCAGAAACCGCGCGTCATGCCAATCCACGGGGCGCGGATGACCAGTTCGCCAACCGCGTTGCGGATGGGCTGGCCGTCCTCGTCCACCACGTCCGCCGCCATGCCGGGGCAGGGCGCTGAAAAAGCGCAGGGTTTGAGCGGTAAAAGTGGGTTGCCCATCACAATTCCGCCGCTGATTTCGGTTCCGCCAGAGTAATTGATGATGGGGCGTTTGGATTCGCCGACCCGCTCGAAGAGCCATTTCCACGGTTCGGGATTCCAGGGTTCGCCGGTGGAGGCGAAACAGCGCAGCGCCGAAAGGTCGCAGCTGCGGAAGGGCTGCTCCCCGTGCGGAATCAGGGCGCGAATCAGCGTGGGTGAAACGCCCAATTGGCTGACGTGGTGGCGGCTGGTGACCTGCCACAGCCGGGCGGGAGTTGGGTAATCTGGCGCGCCATCGTAGAGCGTCAGAGTTGCTCCCAAAATTAATGCGCCAAAAACCAGCCAGGGGCCCATCATCCAGCCCATGTCGGTCATCCAATAAATCACGTCTCCCGCGTGGACATCGGTGCCGAAGGCCATGTCTTGGGCCGCCTTGACCGGGAAGCCGCAGTGGGTGTGCAGCGCGCCTTTGGGTTTGCCGGTTGTACCGGAGGTGTAAATCACCATCAGCGGGTCTTCGGCCTCCGTTTTTTCGGTTTCGGCCTGGGTGGATTGTTTTTCGACCAGTTCGTGCCACCAAAAATCACGCCCGGCCTGCATGTGGACGGGTTGGCCGCTGCGCCGGAGCACAATCATGTGCTTCAGATTGGGCAGCTGCGCGGCGGCTTCGTCGGCGATGGATTTCATTTCGATGGTTTTGCCGCGCCGCAGCGAGCCATCCGCGGCGAAGAGCGCTTTCGCGCCGCCGTCTGCCAGGCGCGAGACAATCGCCCCGGGGCCGTATCCGCTGAAAAGGGGCAAAATCACCGCGCCGATTTTGGCAATCGCCAGCAGCGCGATGACAATTTCCGGCGTCATCGGCATGTACAAGCCGATGGCATCGCCTTTGCCCAGGCCGAGCGAACGCAGGGCGTTGGCGGCCTGGTTGACTTTTTCGTATAGTTCGCGGTAACTCAGCCGCTGGACTGCGCCTTCCTCGCCCTCCCAGACGAGCGCCAGCCGCTCTTTTTGTTGCGTTGCCTGGTATTTGTCCAGGCAGTTGTGGACGATGTTCATTTTTCCGCCCACGCACCAGCGGGGGAACTGAATTCCGCCGCTCAAATCCACTACCTGCTGGTAGGGTGTGGAAAACTGAATATCGAGGTATTCCAGCACGGCTGCGCTGAACCAGGCCACATCTGAAGTGGATTTTTGCATCAATTCTGCAAAGTCGCGGATGTGGTGCTGGCGCATGAATGCGGTCAGATGAGCGCGTTCAATGTCGGCTGGGCTGGGCCGCCAAACAATTTCACCACCGAAATCAAAGGGTTCGGTCATAGGTTCTCCTCCTGGCTGGGAATGATGTTGGCATTATATGCCTAAATCCGCGCTTGCCGCTGCCGTTCACATGCGCTATAATCCCGCCGTTCAGAATCAACCCAAAAAGGAAAGAATGAAAGCATGATTGATGTAAATGATCTTCGCAAGGGCGTCACTTTTGAGTTTGACGGCCATCTCTTCAAAGTGTTGGAATACGCGCACCATAAACCGGGGCGCGGCAATGCCACCATTCGCATTAAAGCCCGCAACCTGAAAACCGGCGCCAATATTGAAAAAACCTTCCAGTCGGGCGACCGGGTGGAGGATGTCCGGCTCGATTTTCACAACGTCCAGTATCTCTACAACGATGGCGATAATTTCTACTTCATGGACAACGACACCTTCGAGCAGCCAGCGGTTGCGGCAAAAACAGTCGGCGAAACCGCCGGGTTTCTCAAAGAAGGCATGGAATGCAAAATCACCTTCTACCAGGGCGCCGCGCTCGACATTGAACTGCCCACCTCGGTGGACTTAAAAGTCATCTCGGCTGAAACCGCTGTGCGCGGCGACACCGCCACCGGCGTCACCAAAAAAGTTGGCGTGGAAACAGGCATTGATATTCAGGTTCCCAATTTCGTCAAAGTGGGCGATACCATCCGCGTGGACACCCGCACGGGCGAATACGTCACGCGCGTCTAGCCTTTGCCTTGCAAACCCTATCAGGCCGCAGGTGATTTTCCGCCAGCGGCCTTTTTCTTTTTTAACCGCCTGCGTATAATTTGAACCATGAAAACCCCCACCGGAATTGACTGCCAATATTTTTACGGCGACTACTTTCGCGGACGCTCGCTGGAAGAATGCCGCCTGCTGAAAGCCGCCGGACAAGCCTGGTCGCCGGATTTGTGCAAAAGCTGCCCGGTACCCGGCATCAGCCGCGCCAACGCCTGCCAAAATCTGACGCTTCACGCCAGCGTTGGCCGCCCCTTCAGCGCCGCCTTTCAGCGCCGCGTTCAGATTTCGGCCTGGTGCGAGAAGAATAAACGCGCTGTTGCCGAACCACACATCGGCTGCGGCGAATGTCACCCCCTGCCACCCATCTTTGACGTGAAAAAATGACCTTCACCCTGCTGCTCGACCTCGACGACACCCTGCTCGACTCCAACATCGAAGCCTTCCTGCCGGCCTATTTTCAAAAATTGGCCGCCCACCTGGCGGGCCGCATTCCGCCCGAAAAATTACTCACCGCGCTGACCGCCAGCACCCGCCGCATGTACACCAGCGCCCGCCTCGACCAGACTCTGGAGCAGGCCTTCAGCGCCGCCTTTTACCCGCCGCTCGGCCTGACCCCGCCCGAACTGGCCGCCGATTTGGAAGATTTCTACGACCACATTTTCCCCAGCCTGCAGCCGCTCACCCGCCCCCGCCCCGCCGCCATCGCCCTGGTCGAATGGGCTTTTTCACAGGGCTGGCGAGTCGCCATCGCCACCGACCCACTCTTTCCGCGCAAAGCCATCCTGCATCGCCTGCGCTGGGCCGGCCTGCCACCCGAAAAATTCCCCTTCACCCTCATCTCAGACTTTCAAAAATTTCACTTCGCCAAAGCCTCGGTGGCCTATTATGCGGAATTTTTGAACTGCCTTGGCTGGGAACAGGAACCTGTCCTGATGGTGGGCGACAGCCTGGAGCGGGACGTGCTCCCCGCCCGGCAGGCGGGCCTGCCCGTTTTCTGGCTGGCCCCCGCCCGCGGCGAGGCTGGCGATTCGGCCCTGGGCGGGTCACTGGACGATTTGCAAAAATATCTTCAGACGACAGATTTGAACACGCTGAAAGTGGATTTTTCCAGGCCCGGGGCGCTGATTTCCCTGCTGATGGGCAACGCCGCCGCCCTGCACACCCTCAGCCGCGAACTCGACCCGGCCCTTTGGGCCGAGCGTCCCGCCCCCGGCGAATGGTCGCTGACTGAAATTTTTTGTCACCTGCGTGACGTGGAAATCGAAGTCAACCTGCCGCGCATCGAAACGGTTTTGCGTGAAGAAAATGCCTTCATCCCCGGCCAGGTGACTGACCCCTGGGCCGAAGAACGCGATTATCGGCATCAGGATGGCGCGGCGGCGCTGGATTCTTACCTGGCGGCGCGTCTGCGCCTGCTGGAAACAGTCCGCGCGCTGAATCCCGCACAATGGGAGCGCAGCGCGCGGCATACTATTTTTGGGCCGACCACCCTGCGTGAACTGGTCACTTTTTTGGCCGACCACGACCGGGTTCACGTTCAGCAGGCGCGTCAGATTACGGGGGCGGTAAATACAGCCAGGGGTTGACTTTGCTGTACTGGCTGTGCATTAATTCAAAATGCAGGTGCGAACCGCTGGAATTGCCGGTGGAGCCAATCGCGCCGATGACAGTTCCCTGCAAAACGCTCTGCCCGCACAGTACGTTGATGGCGCTCATGTGAGCGTACAGCGACTGCCAGCCGTTGCCGTGGTCCACCATCACCATATTGCCGTAGCCCCAATCATTCCAACCGGCGTACACAATGACGCCATAATCCACTGCGTAAATGGGCTCGCCGGTTTCTCCGGCGATGTCAATGCCGCGATGCCCCGCGTCTGGCGACCAGTCGTAGCCCGAAAGATAGTGTTTGTTGGCGGGCCAGATGAACGAGCCGATGCCCACCGCGCCATCGCTGATGCTTTCGCAGGCGCCAGCGCCCTGCACGCGCGCCAGCGCCGGGTGGTCGCGGGTCACGCCGACAAACACGTCTCCGCGCGCATTGGGCAGGCGGTAGCCGCCAGGAATGACCAGCATGACGCCGGGTTTAATGTTCGGATTGCTGTAATCACCCAGCGTGGCCGGGTCGAGGTGGTTGGCGGGGTAATTGATGATGTCTTCCACCTTCACCTGGAAAGTCTTGGCCCAGGCGGTCAGGCTTTCGCCGCTCTGCCACTGCCAGTACACGCCATCCACCGGCAAAATATAGACTTCCTGCCCAATAAATAAATTATGCGGGTTGTCCTGCATTTGGGTAAAGGCGTTGCTGTTCAAAATGGTGCGCGGATTTAAGTTGAACTTTTCGGCAATGCTGGTGACGGTATCGCCTTTTTCGACAATATAGGTGGTGATTTCGGTGCGCGGACGGTTGGGAATGGTGGTGTGAATTTGCGCTGCGCGTGCGATGGCGCTTAGGGCGGGGTCCTGCGCCTGGAACGAGGTCAATGGAGCGGCGGGCGTGCTGGTTGGCGCCAGCGCTCCGCCAGCCGCCCTGGGCGTGTCGCGGAAAAAAGTGTGTGTCAGCCCGACAACGATGACGATAGCCAGCACGCTCAAAATTCCAGTCGCCGCGCGCAACATGGTTTCGCCCAGTCCCAGGCGCGCCAGCGCCTCCAGCCAGGAGGCGCGCGCGGGGGGCTGTGAATTTGTCAAATCATTTTGCAGAGCAGGCGCTTCGTCCCCCGGAGCGGCCTGCGAAAATTCACGAAATTCATTATCCATGCGTTTTACCTTTACGGGCGGCCATCATAACATGAGGCTCAAAGGCGAGTCAAGTTGCTTCAAGACCGCCGCAGCGCGGGCGCGCTCAGGTGAATGGCAGTCAGCGCCGTCAGACAAAGCAGGCCGCAGACGGCGGCGGCAACGCTCACGCTCCAACTTTGCGCCATCCAGCCTACCACCAGGCTGCCAAAGGGCGCCACGCCCTGCAGCCCCCACAGGTAAATGCTGAAAACCCGTCCACGCAGCCCGTTGGGAACTTCCAGCTGAATCAAAATATTCATCATCGCCAGCTGCGTCACCATGCCCCAGCCGAGAATCACCATCCAGACCAGCGCCAGCGGCAGATTGTTGGTCTGGCTGAGGGCAATCAGCCCGAAGACAAAGAAAATCTGCCCGATGGTCAGCGAAATTCCTTTGCGGCGCGGTGTGTAGGCTGCCAGCGCCACCGCCGAAATCAGCGCGCCCACCCCCTGGGCGGTGTAGAGCGCACTGTTGCGAAAAGCCACGCTCTGGGCGGTGTCGCCGATTTGGGCCAGAACATCGCGCGCCACAGCCGGGATTTGCTGGCTGAAGGGGAAGCCGAACAGGCCCATCAGTGTTGCCATCAGAATCAACAGGCTGATGGTGGGTGTGGCGAAAATATAGCGAAAGCCCTCCTGCAAATCTTGCGAAAAATTACCAGGCCTGGTCTGTTCCTGTTGACGAAAGGGTGTGCTGACAAACATCAATCCGATAATCACAAATAAATAACTGATTCCATTGGAGAGAAACGCCCAACCCTCGCCATTGCCCTTAATAAAGATGAGAAATGGCGCGGCCAGTGATGGCCCAATGACGCGCGCCGCGTTGAAGATGGCGGATTGCAGGGCGATGGCGTTGGGCAGGCGTTCCCGGCCCACCAACTCAATCAGCATGGCCTGGCGCGCGGTAATTTCGATGGCGTTGGCGGCGCCCAGCAGCAGCGAAAGCGCCAAAATGTGCCAAAACTGAATCTGGCCGCTCAGGCTCAGGTAGGCCATGCTCAAGGCCTGCAGCATCATGACCGCCTGCAAAACCATGACCGCCTTGCGCTTATTGACATGCTCCACCAGTACCCCGGCGGGCAGCGCCAAAATCAATGTTGGCAGAGTGGCGGCCATGCCAATCAGCCCCAAATCCAGCGGGCGGCCAGTCAGGCGAAAAGCCAGGTAGGGCTGGGTGGTGTTTTGCATCCATGAACCAATTAATGAAATAAACTGCCCCACCCAAAAAATGGCGAAATCGCGCGAGGCGAGCGCCGGAAAACGCTGAAAAAAACGCTCTCGAAACATCATGGCTCAGTCAAGAGGGCGAATCAGCCCGGCGTGGTCATTGGCCGGGCTGTTGACCAGCGCCGCCACCGGAAAGGCCTCCATCTCGTCCGCCGGGTAGGGCGTCAGCAGATGCTGTAATTCTTGAGGCGAGCGCGGCGCGGGTGAAAGCCAGGTTTGCTGCGCGGCAGGTGGCAGCAGTACCGGCATCCGGTCGTGCAGGGTCGCCATCAGCGCATTGGGCGTGGTGGCGATAATTGTGCAGGTGGAAACTTCGCCGCCATCCGGGCTGTTCCAGATCTCCCACAGCCCGGCCAGCGCGAACGGCGCCCCGCTTTTGAGATGAATGAAATGGGGAATTTTGCTTCTGGCGGCGGGCTGCGCCTGCCATTCGTAGAACCCGTCTGAAAAAATAAGACAGCGCCGATATTTGTACGCGCCGCGAAAAGAGGGTTTCTCGCCCAGGGTTTCGGCGCGCGCATTGATCAGCTTTTGCCCGATGGCCGGGTCTTTGGCCCAGCCGGGAATCAGCCCCCAGAGGAAAAAATCGGCCCGTTGTTGGCCGTCATTTGCCAGCGCCAGCACCGGCTGGCTGGGCGCAATATTGTAGCGCGGCGCAACCTGCGCCGGAAAACTCAGCTGCGGAAAAGCGCTTTGCAGCGCTTGCGCGTCTGCGGTCAGAGCAAAACGTCCACACATGGGAAGTCCTTTCGGAGGAGAAAAACGCGCTGCGCCAGCCGAGTTTATTGCGGCGGGGTGCGCGCTGGAATGGAAAAAGTGAAGCGCACGCTGGTATCCCATTGCTGCAGAACGCTTTCGGGGTTGAGCACGATAAAAAAGGTATTCCCCGGCGAAAGTGCCAACAGCCGCCCATTTTCATCGGTCAATTGAATGGGTTGATCCAGGCGGTCGCGCCGCCAGTAGGCGGGCTGCGCCCGCCCCTGCCGAAAAATGTAGGCCGCATCACTGTTCAGCAGGCTGATGTTGAATAACTGATCTGCGCGGTCGTAATCGTTGTTGAAGTTATGGGGCGCGATCAGCACCACCAGGTTGGCGGCGCTGACCTGGTGGTTGTCGAGGCGGTCCATGTGCGGGCTGTAGACTTCGCCCGAAACAGTGGGCGAATCTTTGGCGTCCGATTCGCGCCAGTAGCGCTCGGTGAGCGGGTCATACTTCCAGACGTGGTAACTGTAGGCCGAGTAACGCACGCTGATGCTGTCAATTGCCAGCGGCGGCAGGGCTTCCTGGGCGTTGAAGTACGTTGGGCGCAGCGGCACGCGCACGGTTGTGTGGCCGGTTTTGGCCTGGTAATCGGTTACGCCGCGCGTATTGACGAAGAAATTGTTGTAATCCTGAATTTTCTTGTCGCGGCAGAGCGGGGGGCAGTTGTCTTCGCGCGGCAAAAAGAGAAAGGGTAGAAAATCTGGCAGGTTCAGCCAGTGCGCTTCCACGCGGTCATCGGCGTTGGCAAAAACCAGGTAAGCCTGGTACATGCGGGCGACATGTTCATCAAAATAGCGGCCAGAGCGCACCGGCCCGGCTTTTTCCGCGTCACGCCCATAGAAAACGGCGATGAAGCGTGAAAGGCCGTCTTCGATGTAGTATTCATAGACTACGTCAGCGGCGTTCAGGCCAAATTGGTAGTCGCGCACATGCCGCGGAAAGTTGGTGATTTTGACGGAAATCGGGTTGCGCTCCAGGCGGGTGAGATCGCTCACCTGCAGGCCGGTCAGGGGGTCAATATCGGGCGGAAGGGGGGCGCTGGGGCTGGCAATCGCTTCGGCTGTCGAAAAGTCTGTCGCGGCAGAAACAGGCTGCGGCGGGGAACTTGTCGGCGGGGCGGGCGTGGAAAAAATTTGCGACGCAGTGGCGGCTGGCGGGGCGGTGAACCTTTCTGCGCTGGGCGATGCCCCGCTTTTCCAAAAATAGAGCGCCCCAAAAAGGGCCGCCAGCCCGAAAAAACTGCCCCAAACGAGCAGCAGAATGATTTTAAGTCGGCTCTGGGTCATGGGGCGATTATATACGGTTTAGCCGTTGGCTCAGGCTTTCGGCGGCGCGGGTGGAAAAGCGTCAGACCTGAGCAGCGCTCGCCTGGGAATGATAAAATACCCGCCATGCCTGTCGTGATTTCACTTGGGATTTTGGTCTTTACCTTTACCGCGCTGGGCGTTTTGCGCCTGGCGCAGCCGCGCTCGCAGGCTGCCTGGCCGCTGGCGGCGATTGGCGCGCTGGCGGCGTGGGTCAGCGTTTTTTTTTGGCAGTTGAAAATCCCGACTCTTTTGCCGGTGGCGAGTTGGTCGCCGGTGACGCTGTTTGCGGTTTCTCCGGCTCTCAAGTTGGATGCGCTGGCCTGGTTGTATTCCCTCAGCCTGACGGGGTTGGCGGCGGCGGTGATTCTTTCGTCTCCGGCGCGCGAGGCGAGCCTCAGCCTGATGGCCTGGCTGGGTACGCTGGCGCTGACGGCGTTGGGCCTGCTGGCCTTTTTGGCGGATAATCCATTGACGCTGGTGATGATTTGGACGGCGCTCGATTTGGCCGAATTTGGCAATTCGCTGCGCGCGGCCAATTCGGCGGCGGAGAGCGAGCGGGTGGTGGTGGCTTTCTCGCTGCGCGCGCTGGGAACTGGCCTGGCGCTGTGGGCCAGCGTCACCAGCGCCGCAACGGGCGCAACATTTTTATTTGAAAGCCTGCGCCCGCAAAGCGCCATTTTCTTGTTGCTGGCGGTTGGCCTGCGCCTGGGTGTTTTGCCTTTGCATTTAACCTACCGCGCCGAAGCGCCGATGCGCCGTGGTTTTGGCACGCTGCTGCGGCTGACGGTGGCGGCCTCCAGCCTGGTGGCGCTGGGGCGTATTTCGCAGAACGCCATCAGCGGAGGCGCTGCGCTGCTGGCGCAGGCGCTCGTCTTGGCGGCGGCGTTGTATGGCGGCTGGAGATGGCTGACCGGCGCGGATGCGCTTTCGGCGCGCCCCTATTGGTTGATTGGCATGAGCGCCCTGGCTTTATCGGCGGCTTTTCGCAACAATCCGCTGGGCGCGGCGGCCTGGGGTAATGCGCTGATTTTGCTGGGCGGGCTGGTATTTTTGTCCTCCTATCGCCAGCGCTGGCTCAACATCCCCTTGGCGCTGATGGCGCTGACCGCCCTCGGGCTACCTTTCAGCCTGACAGCGTCCGGCTGGCAGGGCGCCATGGCCTGGTTTTTTTGGCCGCCCGCCCTGGCGGCGCAGGTGATGCTGCTCGCCGGGTTTGCGCGTTACTTTTTCCTCCTGCCCGCGGGCCACTGGGCTGAATTGCCACGGGGCGCGCGCGGCGCCTACGGGTTGGGGCTGGGCCTGCTGGCAGCGCTCGCTTTGCAGGCTGGTTTTTGGGGCTGGGACGGCGCCCTGCAAGTGGGCGCCTGGGGCGCCGGGCTGGCCGCGCTGGCCCTGGCCGGGGTGATCTTGGCGCTGGCCCTGCGTTTCCCTATGCTGCTCAAAATTTCCTTCCCTGCGCGCCTTTCCTCTTTATTTCGCGCACAAGACTCTTTTTCCGCGCTGTTTTGGGGGCTGTATCGTCTGCTGCGGCAGCTGGCTGATTTCCTTTCGGCGTTGCTGGAAGGTGATGGCGGATTGCTCTGGACGCTGGTGCTGCTGGCGCTTTTCATTCTCTTCTTGCAGGGACGTTAAGCAATGCTCGAAATTTTCTCCTGGCTGATGCTTTTCCCTCTTTTGGCGGCGAGCCTGACCCTGCTGCTGACGCGCGACTGGCGTTGGCAGGCTGGCGGGCTGGCGGCGCAATACCTGGCCGTCTTTGTTTTTACCCTCAATCACTGGCCGCTCGGCATGGCCGCCGCCCAATTGGTGACAGGCTGGATGGCCGCCGCCATTTTTGGCATGACGCGCGCCCCCGCCGAAGCAGAACGCGCCGATTTTCGTTGGATTTTTCACCTCTTCCTGGCAGCCCTCATTCTGCTGATGATGTTCAGCGCAGCGATTGCCCTCAACGACTGGCTGGCGGAAGCCGGTCTGCCGCTTTTGCTCGGCGCATTGCTGCTGATTGGGATGGGAATGCTCCAGATGGGAATTAGCAGCCATCCGGGGCGCACCATGCTCGGCTTGCTGACCCTGCTCTCCGGCTTCGAGACCCTTTTTGCGCCGCTGGAAAATTCCATTTTGGTCGCGGCGCTTTTGGCTGTCATCACACTTGGCCTGGCCCTGGCTGCCGCCTACCTGCTGCAACTGCAAACGGAGACTCCATGAGCGCGCCAATCTTGTGGATTGCCGTACCGCTGGCGCTGGCCGCGCTGCTATTTTTCGTTTCTGATGAACGCTGGTGCGGCGGCCTGGGCGGCCTGTTTTCGCTGATTTTGGCTGCCCTGGCGCTTTTTTTCCCCACTGACAGCGCCCACCTGGTCTTTGGCTTGCTCTCCGTCCGCATTGACTCGACGCTGACTCTGCTGGGCCGCCAAATTCAATTGACCCCCGCTGACCAGTTGATTTTGGTGCTGGCCTATGGCATCGGCGCCTTCTGGTTTTTTGGCGCCCTGGCAGTCGGCGCGGCGCGGAAAGTTGTCCCCTTTGGCCTGGCGATTTTGGCCCTGCTGGTGGCCTCGCTGGCCGTCACCCCCTTCCTCTACGCCGCGCTGCTGATTGAAATTGCCGTGCTGCTGGCTGTTCCCATGCTCGAATCACCGGGGCGCGGCCTGCTGCGCTTTGTCGTCTACCAGACCTTGGCCATGCCCTTTATTTTACTGGCAGGTTTTTTGCTGACTGGCATCGAAGCCGGTCCGCGCGATTTTGCCCTGGTGGCGCAAGCCGCCGTCATTTTAGGGCTTGGTTTTGCCTTTCTGCTCTCGGTTTTTCCCCTGCACAGCTGGATTCCCATGCTGGCCCAGGAAGCCCCCCTGTACCGTGTGGCCTTCCTTTTTATGGTTTTTCCCACCTTCCACCTGTTGTTTGCGCTGAATTTTGTAGACCGCTACGCCTGGATGCGCGAATCACCCACCTTCTACCTCGCCATGCGCCTGGTCGGGCTGATTAGCCTGGCCTACGCCGGAGTATTCGCCATGCTGCAGCGACATCAGGGACGCATGTTGGGCTATTTTGTGCTGGCCGAAAGCGGGCTTTCGCTGGTGGCGCTCAGCCTGTCGAATCATCTCACCGGCCTGCAACTGATTTTTGGGCTGATTGTGCCGCGCAGCCTGGCCCTGGCCTTGTGGGCGCTTTCGCTGGCAGTCATCCGCCCGGCTGTCAATTCATTTTCGCTGACCGATTTGCAGGGCGCGGCGCGCCGCTTTCCACTGGCCGCCGCCGGAATTGTCCTCGCCATGCTGTCGCTCAGCGGCGTACCGCTCCTGGCTGGATTTCCTCTGCGCCAATCGCTGTGGGAAACACTGGCCGCCGAATCGCCGCTGGCCGCCTTCTGGCTGGGGCTGAGCGCCCTGGGCCTGTGGATTGCCTCCCTGCGCGCGCTGGCTGTTTTGCTGATGGCCCCTGCGGATATTCCCTGGCAGATGGACGAAAGCCCCTTTCAGCGTGTCCTGCTCGCCCTGGGCGCGCTCGCCCTGTTTGTGATTGGAATTTTCCCACAGTGGGTTAACCCTCTGCTGGTAAACTTGCCGGGAATGTTTGAACGATTTGGAAAATGACAAACTGACAACGGAGACCGTATGGACGAAACCGAACTGCAAGACCTCCTCAAACGCCTGGACTGGCTTGAAAAAGAAAACCGCAAAAATCAGGGACGCATTGCCGATTTACAAGAAAAAGTGGATGCGCAGGACCCCGAATTTTCCCTGCTGCGGGAACAACTCAAAGAAACCAACGCCAGCCTGGCGCGTTTCGCCTCCAGCGCCGCCCGCCTCGAACAATTTGACGTGCTGGTGACGCAGTACCGCGCCGAGGTCAACAAAGCCATCGAAGAGATGGAAAAACGCCATGACAAACGCGAGCGCGAAGGCGAGTCCCGCCGCCGCAGCGAAGTGGAAAAGATCAATATCGCCCTCAACGACCTGCGCAAACAGCTCGAAGCGGTGGATGAACTGCGCAAAGGCCTGCAGACCCGCGCCGAAGAAGATACCCGCCTGGGGCGCGCCCTGCTCGAACTGACCCGCAAAACGGACGACTTTTCTCGCGCTGACGAAGACCTCCGCCGCGCGCTGCGAACCATTGACGATGCCCGCAAACAAGATGCCAAACGCCTGGCGGATGCCAGCGGCGAAATCGCCGCTGTGCGCAAACGCTCGGATGACGCCCGCGAAAGAGCCGACCTCAACGCCGATGCGATGCGCGTCATGGAGACGCGCGTCAACGAACTGCTCTCCAGCGAATCGGACCGCCGCCAGGCGCAAATGGCTTTTGTGGAAGCTCAAAACCTGGCCCAGGTGGAGCGTGACCGCGCCTGGCGCGAAATTCAGGGACGCTTTGAGACCTTCGCCCGGCAGACCGGCAGCCTCGACCAGCAAATCGCCTCCCTCGAAGAAACCCAGCGCGCCGTCAAACGCTCGCAGGATACCTTTGACGACATCAACACCCGCCTGGAGCGCCGCATCAAAGAAATTACCGAAATCCAGCGCCTGGCCGAAGAACGCTTCCGCCAGGAATGGGTCACCTTCCGGGCCGATGACCAGAAACGCTGGACGAACTACTCGCTCGCGCAGGACGAAATTCAAAAAGATACCCGCTCCGAATTGGAAAAACTCAATCAGCGCGTCACCGCCGCCGATGACCTGCTGCAAACCCTGCAAGACCTGGTGCAGCAAATCAACGAATCCACCGAAACCCAATTACAAGAACTGATGAATTGGACTCACGAGTGGCTGACCAACTTTGAACGCATCACAGGGCGCGCCCGCTGATGCGCGTCATCGGCACTGCCGGGCACGTTGACCACGGCAAATCCACCCTCATCGCCGCCCTGACCGGCGTTCACCCCGACCGGCTGAAGGAAGAGATCGAGCGCGAAATGACGATTGAACTCGGATTCGGCTGGCTGACCCTGCCAGACGGCCAGGAAATCGGCATCGTGGATGTTCCCGGCCACCGCGACTTCATCGAAAACATGCTGGCCGGGGTCGGCGGCATTGACGCCGCGCTGCTGGTCATCGCCGCCGATGAAGGCGTCATGCCCCAAACCCGCGAACATCTCGCCATTCTCGACCTGCTCCACATTCAACACGGGCTGGTGGCGCTGACCAAAATGGACAGAGTGGCTGACGCAGAGTGGATTGACCTGGTGGAGGAAGACATTCGCCGCGCCCTGGCTGGCACCACCCTGCAAGACGCGCCCATCGTGCGCGTCTCCGCCCGAAGCGGCCTCGGCCTCGACAGCCTGCTGCGCGTCCTGAGCGAAACCCTGCAAAAAACCAGCCTCCGCCCCAACCTGATGCGTCCGCGCCTGCCGGTGGATCGGGTCTTCACCCGCCCCGGCTTCGGCACCGTCGTCACCGGCACCCTCAGCGATGGACAATTTGCCATCGGAGACGAAGTGGAAATTCTCCCCTCCGGCAAACGCGGGCGCATTCGCGGCCTGCAAACCCACCGACAAAAACAGGAAATTGCCCAGCCCGGCGCGCGTACCGCCATCAACATCGCCGGCCTGCCGCTGGATGAAATCCGGCGCGGCGAAGTCGTCACCGCGCCGGGATCTTACCAGGCCACCCGCCGCCTGGATATTCGCCTGCGCCTGCTCAAAGATGTCTCTGCCGCCCTGAAACACGCGCTTGAAGTCAAAGTTTTCCTCGGCGCGGCAGAAAGCCTCGCCGTCCTGCGCCTGCTCGACACCGATTTATTGGCCCCCGGCGCCGAAGCCTGGGCGCAGCTGGAATTGCGCCAGCCGCTGGTAGCCGCGCGCGGCGACCGGCTGATTCTGCGCCGCCCCTCGCCTTCCGAAACCCTGGGCGGCGGCCAGGTTTTGGATGCCGCGCCCCGCAAGCGTCACCGCCGTTTTGACGAAGCCACACTTTCGGCGCTGGAAGCGCTGCGCCAGGGCGACCCCGCCGAAGTGCTGATTCTGGCGGCGCTCAGCCTGCAGGCGGCAACTGCCCGCGAAACAGTCGCCAGCGCCAGGCTGGAGGGCGCCGCCGCCGCGCAAGCCCTGCAGGCCGCCCTCGCCTCCGGCAGGCTGATTGCGCTCGAAGCGGGCGAAATTTCCCCCCTCTCCGAGATTTTCGTGATGGCCGCGCCGCGTTGGGAAGAACTGCGCGCTGCGGCGCTGGCGGCGCTGGAAGCCTTTCACAAAAACTTCCCGCTGCGGCGTGGAATGCCGCGCGAAGAGCTGAAAAACCGCCTGAACATTTCGCCGCGGCTGATGACGGCGCTCGTCAACCGCCTGGGCCTGCGCGAGGAGGGCGCCTGGCTGGCCCTGCCCGCCCACGAAATTCGCTTTTCGCCGCCGCAGCAGGCCCGCGCTGACTCGCTGTTGAAAAAATTTGCCGCCGCCCCCTTCGCGCCGCCCTCCATCAAAGAATGCCAGGCCGAAGCGGGCGCAGATGTGTACGCCGCGCTGGTAGAACTGGGCCACTTGCTGCCGGTTTCGCCCGAAGTGGTTTTCCGCCGCGCGGATTATGAGACGATGCTGACGCGCCTGCGTCAGTTTTTGCAGGCCAACGGCCAAATCAGCGCCGCCGAAGCGCGCGATTTATTTGTCACCAGCCGAAAATACAGCCTGGCCCTGCTGGAACATTTGGATTCGATTGGCGTTACAATTCGCAGCGGCGATTTTCGGCGGCTGAAAGAACCCGCGGCCCCGCAATAATTTTTTGCCGGTGCGCGCAAATTTTTGCTGCGCTTCCTTTTTGTGGAGTTTTCATGACCCTCGACCCAACTTTTTTAAGCAGTTTGCTGCTGGTGCTGGTGGCTTTTGGCGGCGCATTTTTGGCGGCGCTCTGGCTGGCGCTGGTGGTGTGGACCTGGCGCGACATTCGCAACCGGGCGCGCGACCCGCTGGCCCAAATTTTGGCGGTGGCGGTGGTGGCGGTGCTGAATTTGCCCGGCGTGCTGGTCTATCTCATCCTGCGTCCGGCGCGCAC
>JAVHNW010000179.1:0-3221 GCA_036169755.1 bacterium
GCCTGACGGCCAAAAGTGTAGCGGGCGTGTTCTTCCACATCCGCGCCAATTTCGTAATGGTCAGGGCCGATGGCCGGGCCGATGGCGGCGAGAATATCGGCGGGACGCGAGCCGTAGGCGGCCTGCATGGTACGCACAGCAACGGCGGCGATTTTTCGCACGGTGCCAAGCCAGCCAGCATGAACCAGGCCGACCACGCCGCGGCGCGGGTCATAGAGAAAAATGGGGGTGCAGTCGGCGAAGCGCATAAAAAGGGTGACGCGCGGATTGTCGGTCACCATGCCATCCGCTTTGAGTTCGTGCGGGTGATTGAGATGCGGATGCGGCGCATTTACCACGACCACATCCGCGCTGTGAATTTGCCAAACATCAAACATGGAGGCGGTTTGCCGCCCGGCGGCCTGAAAAGCGCGCTGACGATTTTCGCGCACATGCGCGCTCTCGTCTCCGACAGTGTTGCCCATGTTGAGCGAACTCCACGGCGCGGGGCTGATGCCGCCCTGGCGGGTGAAGACGGCCTGAGGTAGGCTGGCAGGAAAAATCTCAAAGCGGTAGGCGCGCAGGCCGTTGGGGGTGGTGATGAAGGACATGGAAAGGGGAACGCTTTTTTTACTTCAAAACGGCAATTTTTTTCAGCAGCAGGTCGCGTGTTTCGCGCATGGATTCTTCCATGTAGGGAATGCCGAACCAGGCGGTGGTAAAGCCGAACAATCCGCCCGTGATGACGCGCAGGGTGGGGCTGCTTTCGCGGAAGGGCAGCAGTTGGGCGAGAAAGGGAATATTTAACTGGCTGAAGAGTTGAGAAAAGCCATCCAGCCCAATCGGGCCGAGACCAATCAACAGCCAGAGCGCCCAGTGCAGGGGCGGGATGCGCCGCCCCGTTAGACCGAACAGAATCACGAAGACGACAATCGCGCCGTAAATGGCGATGTCGCGCTCACACAGGGCCATTTTGTAGCCGACCAGCTCGTTGCCCAAGAAGCGGCGCGCGGCCAGCAAATCATCTTCGCTTTCGCCGGTGGCCTGAAAATAGGTCTGCAGCCCGCCGACATTGGCCGCGGCGCGCGGGTAGGCGGGCTGCTCGCCGAACAGGAAAAAGGAACGAAAACCAAGTTGGTGGCAGAGCGGGCTGTAGGCGGTGTAAATGATGCGCGCCGGGGTGGTGTACCCGGCTTTCATCAGCGCCGGGGCCAGAACCGGCAGGCCAACGTAGAGCAGAAACAAAACCAAAACCGCCCACAGATAGTTGCGCGCCATCCACAACGAAAAGCGGTCGCCAGCATCCAGCGGCTGCGCGGAGGCGGCGGCCAGTTTTTGCAGGGCGGCCTGACGGTCGCGCGCCGCGCCGAGGGTGACGGCCAGCTCGAGGCGGGTAAACGGCGCTTCCTTGTGGAAAGGGCCAACTTCCAGCACGGGGATTTTCTCCAGGTATTTTTTGTGGAGGGCCGGGTCGCTTTCGATGTCAACTTCGACCAGCCGGTGGGGAATCTCGGCCTGGAGCGAATCCAGGTCGGCGCGGGCCTGCTCGCAGAGATGACAATCTTTACGGGAGTAGAGCGTGACTGTCAGCATTACAGATCCGGCGTCCAGTTAGGGAAAAGTGTCGCCAGCAGATTGAAGGCGCCGCCCATCAACATCAGACCAACAATAATCAAAATGACGCCCATTACGATTTCGGTGATGCGCATCACGCCGCTGTAGCGGCGCAGAATGACCGTCACCCAGCCGATGCCGAGCGCCGCCAGCAAAAAGGGAATCCCCAGCCCGGCGGAATAGGCCACGCCCAGGCCGACAGCCTGGGCCAGCGACTGGCGGGTGATCGCCAGGGTGATAATCGCGCCCAGGGTGGGGCCCACGCATGGCGACCAGCCCGCCGAAAAAACCACGCCCATCAGCGCCGAGGAGAGATAGCCCCATTTACGCTCTGGCATTTTCTGAATGCGGGTGTCGTATTCCAAAAATGGAATACGGAAAATGCCGGTCATGTGCAGCCCGAAGATAATTACTATCAGCCCGCCCAGGCGCGAAAGCCAGATTTGGAAATCGTAAAAAATACGTCCCAAGCCGTAGCCCAAAATGTTGAACAGAACGAATACCGCGCTAAACCCGAGCACGAAGAAAATTCCGTGCAAAAAGGTGGTGATGCGATTTTCCGTTTCGCCATCGCCAACCGCCAGCCCGCCCAGGTAGCCGACGTAGGCCGGGACCAGGGAAAGCACACAGGGCGAAAGAAAGGAGGCGATTCCGGCCACAAATGCCAAACCAACCGTAATATCCATGAAAAACCTCGCAGGGAAGAGTAAAAAGTCAGATAACTTTCAGCCTAAAATGTTCTTTCTTCCACGACAACATGCGTGCCGCCGTCACCCTGAATGGTCAAGTCGCCGGGGTCGAGCGAAACCACCGGGGTCGTCCAGCGGAAAATCCACTTGGCGTCTTCCGGGCGGACGTTGATGCAGCCATGTGAGCGCGGCGTACCGTACAGGTTATGCCAAAATGTCGAATGGATGGCGACACCCGTGCCAGAAAATAAATTCGTCCAGGAAACGCCGGGGGTGTCGTAGCCGCCGCTGACCGTGCCGCCCGCCATGTGAATGGACATGGATTTGCGCCAGGTCCAATGTTCACCAATCGGCGTAGACCAGACATCCACCGGGTTGCCGCTGGCGTCCCACTTTGCGCCAGAGGACATCTGGCAGAAAAAAACTTCGCGCCCGGCCTCCTGACAGGAAAGCGTCTGATACGTCAGGTTGGCGACAACTTTCTTCTCCGCCGGGTCAAGGTCCGGCGAGAGCGGGGCCACTTCCTCCGCTGTCAGCGGGCGAAAAGCCGAGCCTTCCGCCCAAAAGACATCGCCGTAACTGCCGTACAGTTCGTTGATGCGGTAAATCAAGTTGCCGGTCACTTCGCTAACTTTGATCTGGTCAATCCACATCACCTGGCTGTAATACAAGCGAGTCGGGCGGTTCCATTGAAGGGCATCCTTCAGCCAGGGCGAACCCGGCACCGGGTTTTCCAGCACGAAATCTACATACGGCACGGTCACTTCGGCCCAAAAACCGGCCTTGCCAGCGGGCATTTCTTTGAGCGCTTCGTTGGGATGATATTCCACCGGCTGCAGGCCGGGCGCGTGGATAAATCCTTCGGGGGTTTCCACCCAGCGCTGATTAAACTGGCCTTCGATATACCCGGTCACTTCACGCAGCCAGGCGACAACCGTA
>JAVHNW010000180.1:0-3218 GCA_036169755.1 bacterium
GTGGGCGTCAGCATGGGTGTAGACGTGGGGGTGAAAGTCGCTGTTGGCGTTTGGCTGGGGCTGGCCGTGGGCTTGATGAGATTGACCGGCGCCCAGGCCGCTCCACTCTGCGGCAGGCTGACGGCTTTTCCGAAGGTTGCCAGGGCCGGGCTGATGCTGTACAGGGCGCTGAATCCGATTACCGCGCACAGCGCCACCAGCAGCAGCAAGCCATACGGAGCGCGACTCGCATTTCGCTGCGGGGCCGCTGCCGTGGGCAGGACGCTTTGGGAAACGCGGACAGTTTCCGGCGGGAAAATCGGCTTGCGGGCGGGTTGGGCGCGCAAGCGCTTAATCGCCCACTGCATCCCCTGGCGGGCGCGTTCACTTTCCGGGTTGATTTCCAGCGCTTTTTTGAGGTAAGCAACGCTGGCGCGCGGCGCGGCCAGGGCCGCCATCATCAACCAGACATCTTCCAAATCGGGCGCCAGCTGCGCGGCCTGGACGGCGTAGGCGCGCGCGGGCTGTTTTTCGCCGCGCTGCATGGCGGCGTGCGCCTGTTGCAGCGCAGAGTAGGCGGCGATGTGGTTGGGGTTCATGGTTGTGGCACAACGCTTTCATTATTGATAAAGCACAAAATTCCGTTGATAATGCCGCTGGCAACCAAATCGGGCTGTTCGGTCAGGATTTTATAATCCAGGTTGAGAAAGCCGGTCTCGATGATGGCGGCGGTGGTGTAGGGGCTGATTTCGTCAAAGGCGTGGTACAGGGTCATATCGTTGGTCAGGCTGTTGTGCCAGGGCATGGCGGTGGTGCGCTGATATCGGTCGCGCATACAAACCGCCAGGCGATTGGCCAGGTTGGCATCGCTGGCGCTCATCGCCGCGGCGACTTTGAAGCCGCTAGCCTGGTCGTTGACGTAATCACACGAATCATTGTGGATGGAAATTAACGCGGCGGCGCGGTAACTTTGCAGGCGCGGGTCGAATTCCTCCAGCAGGTCGGTTTCAAAGCCCAGCGCGGTTAACTTTTGCTGCACCAGTGTGGCGATTTTGAGATTGACGGCGGCCTCGGTCGTCCCATTGGCGCAGACCGCTCCCGAATCATTGCCCATGTGCCCGGCCACGATGCCGATGCGCACAGTCGGCAGCGGCGTTCCATTGGCCGTCAGCAAACTCTCGTTTTGTGGCGTCAGCAGCAGCGAAAGTTGATTGGTCAGCCCGCCAGAAAGAAAATCGGCTGGGCGAAAAGCGGTAAAAAAAGTTGCCAGCAGCGCGGCGGCAATCAGGGCAGTTTGCAGGGGGCGGGGACGCTTGGGGGTTAAATCCGTCATGACGATATTATATACTGCGCATTGGTAAAAAAGCGCAACAGCGAAGGATGATCCACATAGTACCTTAAAAAATGCCACTGGCGCAAGCGATTTGGACTAATTCAGGCTGAATTGCTTCCGTTCACTTTGCAAGCTTGTTGGGTGCGCGTAGGGCAAGCGTAGGCCAGGCGTCAAGCAGGTTTTTGGGGGGCAAGGTAAGATGGGGGCATAGGTGATTTCTCTTCTCCTCCTTTGAAGAGAGAGCCGGGGTCGGCGTCCCCGGCTCTCTTGATTCTATCCGCGGGTATAATCTCCAAACAAGGAGCAAACATGACCACCACCGTTACCCTGATTGGCCTCGGCCAAATTGGCGCCTCCATCGGGCTGGCGCTCAAGCCCTACGCCCGGCAAATTCAACGCATCGGCCACGACAAAAACCCCGAAATTTCACAGTGGGCGCGTCAGACCGGCGCAGTGGATACCGTGGATTTCAACCTGCATCACGCCGTTGAATCCGCCAACCTGGTGATTTTGGCGCTCCCCGCCCCCGAAATTTTACCCACGCTGGAACAAATTACCCCCGATCTGAAAGAGGGCGCCGTTGTTTTGGAAACTTCCCCGCTGAAGGCGCCCCTGCTGCCCGCCGCCCAGGAACTGCTCGCCAGCGGCAGATACCTGATCGGCCTGGTCCCCGCCATCAGCCCGGCGCATCTGACCGAATTCAGCCGCGCCCCCCGCGCCGATTTTTTCACCCACGCGGCGCTGGGAATTGTCGCCCCGCAGGGCACGCCCGCCGAGGCGCTGAAACTCGTCACCGACCTGGCGCAGCTGCTGGCGGCTGAGCCTTTCTTCCTCGAAATCGCCGAAGCCGACAGCCTGATGGCCGCTGTCCACCTTTTGCCGCAGTTGATGGGCGTTGCCCTGCTCAACCTGACCACCTCCCGCCCCGGCTGGAGCGAGGCCCGCCGTCTGGCCGGACGGGCCTATACCGGCGTCATTTCTGCCCCGCAGGAGACGCCCGCCGCGCTGGCGGCGCTGGCGCTGCTCAATCGTGTTTCGGCGCTGCGGGTTTTGGATGAGGCTCTGCTGGAACTGCAAATCTTGCGCCAGGCGATTGATGAAGAGGATGCGGGTGATTTGGTGGAAGCGTTGGCAGACGCCAATCAGCGGGGCAGCCTCTGGCTTCAGGAGCGTCAAACGGGTGACTGGTTGGCGGTGGAAACGGGTAAAAAAGCGCTGCCTGAAATCCCCGGTTTCTTCGGCAATTTGTTCGGCGGGCGCAAAAAATAATGCCTTTTTTTTGCTACATTTTGCAGTGTGCGGATGGGTCTTTTTACACTGGCTGGAGCACCGACCCGCCGCGCCGCGAGCGTCAACATAATGCCGGGCGGGGAGCGCGTTATACCCGCACTCACCGCCCGGTGAAATTGGTCTATGTGGAAGAAGTGGCCGATTTGAGCGCTGCGCTGAAGCGGGAAAAAGCCATCAAGCGCCTTTCCCACGCCCAAAAAGCGAATCTCGCTACCCGTGCCGCTCCATAAATTTTTCCATGCGCCGCAGGGCTTCCTCGATTTTTTCGTAGGAGGTGGCGTAGGAACAGCGCACAAAGCCCGCGCCGCCCGCGCCGAAGGCGCTGCCTGGCACCACGGCGACATGTTCTTCTGCTAATAATTTTTCGGCAAAACTTTCATCGTCCATGCCGCTGGCGGCAATGTTGGGGAAAGCGTAGAACGCGCCGCGCGGCTCAAATGTTTTCAGCCCGAGATGATTTAATCCATTCACAATTAATTGGCGGCGGCGGTTGTACTCGGCGACCATTTCGGTGACGTAGGCCTCGCCCTTCAGCGCTTCGATGGCCGCATCCTGCGCGGTGGTTGGCGCAGACATGATGGTGTATTGGTGAATGCGCACCAGCCCGGCGATGATT
>JAVHNW010000181.1:0-3211 GCA_036169755.1 bacterium
TCCCTGTCTCCCTGTTTCCCCCTTTCCCATCTCCCATCAAAGGACACCCTATGACCAAAAAACTCGCCATCATCGCCATCGGAGGCAATTCCCTCATCAAAGACGGCAAAAACGTCACCGTGGAAAGCCAATACCAGGCCGCCCACGAAACCTGCGAACACATCGCCGACCTGATTGAGCAGGGCTGGGAAGTCGCCATCGGTCACGGCAACGGCCCACAGGTTGGATTCATCCTGCGCCGCTCCGAAATCGCCGCAAAAACCGCCGGAATGCACGAAGTTCCACTGGATGTATGCGGCGCCGACAGCCAGGGTGCCATCGGCTACGCCCTCCAACAAAACCTACAAAACATCCTCTACCAGCGCGGCATCAAAAAGAAAGTCGTCACCGTCATCACCCAGGTTTTGGTGGATAAAAACGACCCGGCCTTTGCCAACCCCACCAAACCCATTGGTGGATTCATGGACGAGGCCGAAGCCAAACGCCGCCAGCAGGAACAGGGCTGGAGCGTGGTCGAAGACGCCGGACGCGGCTGGCGGCGCGTGGTCGCCTCGCCCCTGCCCAGGGAAATTGTCGAACTCGAAACAGTGGAAACCCTGCTGGGCGTGGGCATCGTCACCGTCACCGTTGGCGGCGGCGGAATTCCCGTCATTGACCCCGGCGATGGCAATTATCAGGGCATCGCCTCGGTCATTGACAAGGATTTTGCCTCCTCCCTGCTGGCCCGCGAAACCCAGGCCGACCTGTTCGTCATCTCCACCGCTGTCGAAAAAGTCGCCATCAACTTTGGCAAACCCGAACAAAAATGGCTCGACCGGATCACACTTTCCGAAGCCAAAGCCTACCTGGCCGAGGGCAAACATTTTGCCAAAGGCAGCATGGCGCCCAAAATTCAGGCCGTCATCTGGTTTTTGGAAGCCAACCCCAACGGCAAAGCCCTGATTACCAACCCCGAAAATATTGGCCGCGCCATTAAAGGCGAAACCGGCACCTGGATTGTGCCAGACAAAAAATAGAGAATCATGCGCGCCACCCGGCGGGGCCTGCCCATGTTGGCGCAGACCCCGCTTTTTTCTGGGTTATACTTTGCCCGCTTGTTTACCGCCTCTCCCTTTTTCACTCCTCATTCCTCATGCCTTCCGTCCTGCTCTCCGTTGACTACGAATCGTGGTTTGCCCTCACCCGCCGCTTTGATAAAATTTCCACAGCCGGGCGCCGCAAACTGGACGGCGGCTACGCGCAGAACGCCCTCGAGCCGCTCCTGGAGCAAATGCAAAACGCCAGCGCCAGTTTTTACCTGGTAGGCGAGCTGGTGGATTGGTACCCCGAACTCCCCGTCAAGATTGCCGCCTCCGGCCACGAAGTCGGCTTCCACTGCCAGGTACACCGGCCTCTCACACGGCTGGACGACATCGCCAGCGACCTGGCCGCCTCACGCGGCTGGCGCAGCCGCTTCGGCGTCACCGGCTTTCGCGCCCCGATGGTCAACACCATCGAAGCAGTTTACCCGCTGCTCAAAACGGAAGGCTTCACCTACAGCTCCTCCATTTACGCCCCCGCCGGAACCCTGCTGGAAAAAAACGGCATCCGCGAAATTCCCGTCAGCACCCTGCCGCTGCTGCGCCGCCCCCAAAAACTGCGCGCTCCGCGCAACATGACCCTGCCACTGATTTTGGACGGAGAATTCCCCTACGGCTCCAGTTTTACAATTGGCCTGTTTGAAAAAACCGTTCTCAAAATCATCGAAAAAGAACTGAAACGCGGCCTCAGCCCGGTCATTTTTCTGCACCCCTACGAACTCGTCCGCCCAGAGCATTGGCCCGCCCGCCTGCGCCGCGACCTGTTTTTTCACCCAGGGCTGATTCCCTTCACCCGCAACAAATCGCGCTTTCTGAAAACCCTGCTGACCAATTTTTCCACCTCCACCTTGCGCGACTACCTTTCCGACCGCTGACAATTACCATGCTCCTGCGCCCCCTCCGCCCCGATGAACCCGCCAACTGGCCGCAAAAACTGACCCAATCGGCCACCTTTACCGCCCTCGACTCGTGGATGGACCTCGCCCGCCAGGTCTACGGCTTCCCCATCCACCGCTTCCAAACAGAAAGCGCCGATGGCGTCACCGGCATTCTGGCGCTGGCGCAAATTCGCCACCCCATTTTCGGCCACTATTTGACCACTTCGCCCTTCGGCAGTTACGGTGGATTTGCCTTCGCCTCGTCCGAAGCGCGCGACCTGCTGCTGGCAGCCGCCAGCCGCCTGGCGCAAAAGTTGGGCGCGGCGCACGTCAACCTGCGCTTCAACGCCGAGGAACAGATTCCGCCCTCCGGCTGGCAGCAGCAGCCGCTCTACCGCACTTTTTTGCTAGATCTGCCGCCAGACGCCAATGCGCTGCTGGCATCTTTTTCTTCCGACCATCGCAACCACATTCGCAAAGCGCTCAAAAAGGGTTTCCGGCTGGAATTTGGCCGCCGCAACCGGCTGAATGACACCTACGAAGCCCTGGCGCGTTCCATGCGCGAACTGGGTTCGCCCTATCACGCCAAAGCCTATCTCGAAACGATGGCCGACCTGCTGGGCGACTCGCTGGAATTTGCCGTTCTCTACAGCGCCAGCGGCGAACTGGCCGGAGCGGGCGTTTTCATCCGCCAGGGAGCGACCGTCACTAACCTGCACGCCAACATCCTGCGCCGCTTTCGGCCCGACTACGCCGGGGAATTTCTCTACTGGCAGACCGTTCTCCACTACGCCGCGCAGGGCTGCGCGGTTTTCGATTTGGGGCGCAGCCTGATTGGCTCTGGCAATGAAAACTTCAAAATGAAGTGGAGGCCGCGCGCGCCCCTGCTCAATTACTGGTACGCGCTGCCAGCCGGCGGGCAAATCCCGGCCCTGAATCAGAAAAACCCCAAATTCGCCGCCGCCATCTGGTTATGGCAGCGCCTGCCGCCAGTACTTGTGCGCGCCCTCGGCCCGCTGCTGATTGGCGGCCTGGCCTGATTTTATGGATAATTTCACTTTTCTGCCGCTAAAAGAATTGACACCCGCCCAACTTGACGAGCTGGCCCGCCTGCACGCCGGGGTGATGCGCGGGCTGCTGACTGACCTGGGGCTGCCCTTCGTCCGGCGCTATTACCAGGCCGCCAGCCGCGAGGCGCAAGTGATCAGCGTTGTGGCGCTTTCCGAAAACGGGAGCCTGCTCGGCTGGGCGCTG
>JAVHNW010000182.1:0-3208 GCA_036169755.1 bacterium
CATCAGGGCTACCAGTGCGAGAACGAGCGCATATTCCAACATGCCCTGTGCGCGGTGTAAGCAGGATGGTTTCATATTTTTTCCTTTCAATGGCGCTGTTGGCGCCTTTTGGCACGTTCCTGAACGCGCAGGAGCGCCGGGCTGGGGGCGGTCGGCGGGCTGGCGCGATGTTCTTCCTTGCTCCAAAAGTAGGCCAGGTCTTCAAAGAGCGCCCCGGCGGGTGAAGTTTCGGCTTCCAAAACGAGCGGCTTGCCCATCGTCAGCGCAGTAACCATGGCTTCGGGAATGTTTGGGATGACGATTTTGATTGGCTGGCGCAGGGCGGTTTCGATTTCTTTGCGCGCCACACCCTTTCCGCCGAAAGTCCAGTTCAGCACCAGATGAATTTTTTCAGCGGGGTAGCCCAGGGTGTGAAAAACATCGAGAGTACTGGCGGCGCAGCGCACCGAAGCCAGGTCTGGCGCCAGCGGGAGCAGAATTAAATCGGCGCGGTCGAGCGTTAGCAGGGTGGTGGCGCTGAAATCATGCGGCAGGTCACTGATGATGTAGTGGTACTGCGGCCCGGCCAGGTCAAAGGTGCGGGCCACGTGTTCGGGGGTGATGAATTCGGCTTCATCCACTTTTTTGGGCGCGGCCAGCACGTCCAGGCCGGTTTGGTGATGCAGTATGATTTGTTGCAGGACTTCATCATCCACATTTTCGGGGGCGGATTTTGCCAGGTCGGCCCAGGTGTGGCGCAGTGGCAGGTCGAGCATGACGGCGTCCTGGCCGTTGAGAAAAGCCATGTCGGCCAGCAGGCAGGGCAGCTGCCAGAGTTGGGCCAGCCCCGCGGCCAGGTTAACCGCCAGGCTGGAGACTCCGACGCCTCCGCGCAGGGAGAAAACGGCGATGTGTTTGGGCTGAATTTCGGGGGCAGGTTCGGCGCTGATAGTTTGTGTGCGGCGCAGGTGAACTTTGATGCGCGCCTGGAGTTCCTGAGGCTGAAAGGGTTTGGCAATGAAATCGTCTGCGCCGGAGTCGAAGGCTTTCATGCGCTCGTCAATTTCGCTGAAGGCCGTCAGCATGATGATGGGAATATGGGCGGTGATGGGCATCTGGCGCAGACGTTTGCATAGTTCATAGCCGTCCATGTCAGGCATCATCACGTCCAAGATAGCCAGGGCAGGGCGCGCTCCGCCTACTTTTTGAAGGGCCTCGCCACCGCTGCTGGCGGTGTGGATTTCATACTCCGTCCCCCTGAGGGTGGCGCTCACCAGTTTGAGCGTCATTTCATTATCATCAACAACCAGGATGGAGATGGGCATGTTGTTTCCTCTTTTACTTCAAAAGATCACAGTTGAATTGAGGGTATGCTTTTGCCTCGAAAAAGTCAATCCTTTTTGTTTTCAATTGCATGACGATTTGAGCCGCCCGGCTACCGCCAAGTAAAAAAACGCCAGCTGGGCGGCTGGCGTTTTGGAGAGGCGCAAGGGAACTGCTATTCCTCTTTTTTGGCGTCCATCTCTTTTTTGTGGGCTTCCATGATGGGCTGCGCCAACTGGGTCGGAACAACATCATAGTGGGCGAAATCCATGCTGAAGTAGCCACGTCCGCCGGTCATGGAGCGCAGCTGGGTGGTGTACTTGAGCATTTCGGCCATGGGCACGTGGGCGCTGATGATGGTCAGCCCGCGTTCAGATTCGGTGCCTTGCACGCGCCCGCGGCGAGTGTTCATGTCGCCCATCACATCGCCCATATTGCTGTCTGGCACAACCACGCGCACGTTCATGATTGGCTCAAAGAGAACCGGCCCGGCGTCCATCACGGCCAGTTTGAAGGCCTCGCGTCCGGCGGTTTCAAAGGCGATGGGTTTTGAATCCACCGGGTGTTCCTTGCCGTCAAAAACGATGACCTTGACGTTGCTGAGCGGATAACCGGCGAAAACGCCCTGCTCCAGCGCGGCGCGGATGCCTTTTTCGATGGGCGGCAGGTACGATTTCGACAGGTTCATGCCGACCAGTTCATCGGCGAACAGAAAATCGCCTTCGGCGTAGGGCTCAATGCGCAGGTGGACTTCGCCAAATTGGCCGGAGCCGCCGCTTTGTTTCTTGTGGCGATATTGGGCGCTGGCCTTGCGGGTGATACCCTCGCGGTAGGGAACTTTGGGTTCTTCTGTCAGCAAACCCACCTGAAACTTGGACTGGGCGCGGTGAATGGCAACTTCGATGTGCTGGTCGCCAACACCCTGCAAAATGGTCTGGCGCGTGGAGGGTTCATTGTGCCAGGAGAGAGTCATATCTTCTTCGCATAGGCGAGTTAGCGTGGGGCTGATTTTGGCCGCGTCCGCCTGGCTCTTGGGGTGAATCGCCACCTGGTAGAGCGCGCCAGGATATTCGGGCGCGGGAACTGTCAGCGGGTGATTCTTGTCGCAGAGCGAGTCGCCGGTGACGGTGACGGCCAGTTTGGAGACGGTGGCAATATCGCCCGCGTGGACGGTTTTGACCGCAATTTGTTCCTTGCCGCGTTGCAAATGCAGCCCGGCCAGCCGCTCTTCGGCGTTTTTGACGCTGTTCAGCAAATGCGAATCTGCCGCCAGCACACCGGAGATGACTTTGAAATATGTCACCTTGCCCACGAAGGGGTCGGCGGTGGTTTTCCAGACGTAGAGCGCCAGCGGGTCGCTGTCTTTGGCGCTGAGTATTTCTTCGCCCTGGCGGCCTTGCGCGGAGATGGCAGCGCGCTCCGAAGGGTTGGGGAGCAGGTCCACAAAAGCGTTCAGCAGGGGCGCCAGGCCCTTTTCGTGACCGGCGGCGGCTACGAAAACGGGGATGAAGGCGCCGCTCAGGATGACATCGCGCAGGCCGCGCGACAGTTCTTCCTGCGATAACTCGCCGGTTTCGAGGTATTTTTCCAGCAGGGTATCCTCGCCCTCGGCGGCGGCCTCAATCAGCGCGAGGCGGGCTTCTTCGACCGCCTCGCTATATTCAGCGGGGATGTCTTGCGCGATTTTTCCATCACCGGCGTAGGCTTTCATCGAAATCAGGTCAATCACGCCTTTGAAATCGAGTTTTTCGCCCCAGGGAAGTTGAACTTTGACGACTCGCGTTTCATGGGCGTGGGCGTGGGCCTCCACCGATTCATAAGCCTTGGCGAAGTTGGCGTTTTCCCGGTCCATTTTGTTGATGATGACGAAGCGCGGCAGTTTGAATTTGTTGCAAAAACGCCAGGC
>JAVHNW010000183.1:0-3190 GCA_036169755.1 bacterium
GGCGAGGGCCACTATGAATTTTTTGAATTGGATTTGCAGGGGCGGCTGCGCCGCCTGACGCATAACATTGGCATTCTCACCGCCCCCGAAATTTCCCCCGATGGACAGCAAATCGTCTTCACCCGCGCCGAGGGCGAAGCAACGGAACTTTGGCTGATGAACCGTGACGGCTCTTCCCCGCACCTGATTTATAAAAATGGCTGGGACCCATCCTGGTCGCCGGACGGCAAGCGCATTTTATTTGCCACGCCGATTAGCGGTTACGCCATTCAACTTGCCAGTATTCGGCGCAACGGCAAAGATTTTCAGCGCCTGTCCAACCTTTCCTACATCCGCGGACGCAATGACTGGTCTGCCGATGGGCTTTGGCTGATTACCTACGCTGGTCAGCCCTGGAAGCGCGAACTTTTTCTGATGAAGGCCGATGGCTCGGAGGCGCATTCCATTTCCCCGCCGGGGGGCAACAGCCAGGGGCCGTCCTTTTCGCCTGATTCGCAGTCAGTGGTGTTTACCGCCTATTTTGACCATCTTGGTGATGTAAACGGCTGCGAAATCTACACCCTGCGACTGGATGGCTCCTCGCTGACCCGCCTGACGGATAATAATTATTGTGACTGGCAGCCGCGCTGGGGGCCTTAAAACGTAATTCCCGGCGCGCTTGCTCGCCGATTAATCCGGGTACACCTTCCAGCCCAGGTCTGCTGCGCTGGCTTTATCCAGCGTTTCTTCGGGGACATTAATCAGCAGGGTATTGGCTTCTGCCAGCAGTTCACCGCTGGCCGCGTCATAAATCCCGGCCCAGGCCTCGGCGCTGCGCCCTTTGCTTTTTCCGGCCCGGCCGACAATTTTGAGCAATTTCCCGGTTGGCACGTTTTTGCGATATTTCACTTCCAATTTGGCCGTGAACATGAAGCGCGGCGCATCGGCTGGCCCCATGTGCGCCCGCCCGGAAATCTCATCCAAAATGGTGGCGACAATTCCGCCGTGCAAAACGCCGGGGTAGCCCTGAAAATGCTCCGGGGCGCTGTATTCGCTTTCGATCACGCCCGGTTCGACCTCGTAAATTTTGAGTTTTAGCCCGACCGGGTTTTCCAGGCCGCAGATGAAACACATTTTGCTGTTGGGTTGTTTGGCTTTCATGATGGGTTCCTTATCCGAGTTTTGAGCGCATTTCGGCCAGCGATTTTTGCCAGCGGAGGAAGGCCTGCCGCATGGCGAAGGGCCGGTTGCTGAATAAATTGAAAAGCGCCGCCTGCAGGCGAGTCAGCGCGCCGGGAGCGGGCGGCAGGCCAGCCGCCGCAGAGAAATCCACTTCGCGCCCATCCAGGCGGAAGGTGGCGCGACCGGTTTGCTCCACCCGCGGAGTCTCCTCCAAAAAGCGGCGCAGCGTCTCGCGCTCGGAGGCGGTCAGCCACTGCGGCAAATCGGAAGTGGCTTTGAAATTGCAGATGTGCGCCATGTCCTGCAAAAGTTGATTCTGCTGTGGGCTGAGTTTGCTCTCTGCGCTGCGGAAGTAGGCCACGTCTGGGTCGGGGTGTACCAGTGGAGCCAGCCACAGGCGATTCAGGCTGGTGCGCAGGGCATTGCGCGCGCCACCGGTGGTTGGGTTTTGCCAGAGCATCGCGTCACGGAAGTTTTCCCATTCGCCAGAAACATCCGTGCTGACGCGCATTCCGTCACACAGGCCGAGCGAGGCCAAAATGGGCGCGCCGCAGGTCAGCAGGTAGGCTTCGCCGAGCGCCTCGCGCAGGACGGACAATCCCTGGCGGTAGGCCGCTTCGCGCGGCATTTCGCTGTGACGTTTGCCCGGCAGCCCGCCAGCGTAGAGAAAATCCAATTTTACATAGTCATAGCCCCAGGCGCGGACTTGCTTCATCAGCCCGGCCAGCCAATCCAGCGCGGCGGGCTGAGTTGTGTCCAGCGCGCGCAGCGGCTCGCCCCAGTTAAAACCTGCCGGAGCGTATTCGCCTTCGGACGTTTTGAGAAACCAATCCGGGTGTTCGCGGAACAGGCGTGAGGAAGGCAGGGCAATCAGCGGGGCCAGCCACAGCCCGGCTTTGCGCCCGGTTGCGTGAATTTTTTCGGCCAGGTCGGCCATGCCAGCCGGGAATTTGGAGTTGGCCTGCCAATCGCCAACAGAAAGCTGCCAGCCGTCATCCACTTGCAAAACGTCAAAAGGCAGGTCGCCGAGTTCGCTGAAGAGGCGGCTCAGAATTTTTTCGTCAATGGCGGTGTAGAGGCTGTACCACGAGCACCAGACGCGGTAGGGTTTTTCGGCGCGGGCCGCGCCAAATTTCTCCCGAAGAAATTTCGCGTAGTCACTAAAAACCTGGCGCTCCGGGCCAAAAGCGGCGAACCAGGTTTTATCTGGGCCGGATTCGTACCAGCCCTGCAGGGTTTTTTGGCGCCACTGCAAGTGGCTTTCCAGCCCCAGCGCGCCCAGCAGTAGAATTTTCCCCTCGCCGAAGTCGAGCGCCATCAGGCCGGAACTGTGTGGGGCGGGGTGGCGGGTGTAGACCGGGTCGGTTTGCATGGCGTGGTGGATGGCGGGTTGCTGGATGGGCAGTTCGCGCGGCTCGGTCCAGGCGGCCAGCGACCAGGATTGCCAGCCGTGCCGGTAGAGTGCGCGCGGCGCGCCCGGCAGGAGAAGTTTGACGGCGGCGCCTTGCAGCAGGTATCCGCCCGTTACTGGCGAGCAGGATTCCGCCTCGGCGGAAAGGTCAAAATTATCAAAAGTTAGTTTGTGCATGGTTTTCTCCGGCGAAATTTTTCTGGCTGATTTTACTCCATGCGGCTCTTCCCGAATTGCGCCTGGGTAAAGTATAATCAGCGCCCATCGGCAAAGATGAAAACGAGTAGCCCCGTCAATCTGTCAGCGAGCCTGGGAATGGTGAAAGCCAGGTCAGCCCAACGGGAGCGAAAATCCTTTCGGAGCCGCAAGCTGAAACCTTTGTGGAAGTAAGCGCGCCGGAAGCCCACCGTTAACGGGGCGGGAGATGAATGTCTCCGCCAAGCGCCTTTATCAAAAGGAAACCGGGTGGTACCGCGTGAGTTTTTTCTACTCTCGTCCCAGTGTGGACGAGAGTTTTTTTTATGTTCGGTGGCGCAAGCCGATGAACTTGATTTGCCCTATTGCATTCCCAACTACCCTGGAGGTAAAAAATGTCTTTTAAATCTGTCTCGTCAAAGC
>JAVHNW010000184.1:0-3187 GCA_036169755.1 bacterium
GGTAGCAAAGAAGCCGTAAGTACGCTGCGCTATCCGCTTTTTGCCGAAAACGCCATAATGAGGGCGTGGCAGAAATTCGCCAAATTTTGTCAAACTTCTCGCAAAGGAGTAATGAATGGCAGCAAAAGGCTGGATTGATGTTTCAGACCAGTATTGCAAGGGTTGTGAGCTCTGCGTCAACGCTTGCCCGCAGGAGGTCATCGCGCTCGACATGAGCCGCCTGACCCCCAAGGGCTATCACCCCGCCCACCTGTTCAAAGATGGCTGCACTGGATGCGCAATTTGCTCGGTTATTTGCCCAGATGCAGCCATCACCGTCTATCGTGAAGTCACCCGCGCCGCAGCGGCAGCCTAACCCAGGTGGAGGAACCTATGGCTAGAGAATTAATTAAAGGCAACGTAGCCATGGCCGAAGCGGCGATACGCTTTGGTCTGGAAGCCTATTTTGGCTACCCAATTACCCCGCAGACCGAACTGCTCGAACACCTTGCCAAGCGCATGCCCGAACTGGGCCGCGCCTTTGTGCAGGCCGAAAGCGAAGTGGCCGCCATCAATATGGTTTACGGCGCCGCCTGTACCGGCGTGCGTGTCATGAGCTCATCCTCCAGCCCCGGCGTTTCGCTGATGAGTGAGGGCATTTCCTACATCGCCGGGACGGAAATCCCAGCAGTGCTGATTAATGTCGTCCGCGGCGGCCCCGGCCTGGGCAACATCGCCCCCGCCCAAAGCGACTACAATCAGGCGGTACGCGGCGGCGGTCACGGCGATTATCGCAACATTGTCCTGGCCCCGGCCTCGGTGCAGGAAGCGATTGACCTGGTCGGCCTGGCTTTTGACCTGGCGGAAAAATACCGCACCATTGCCATGATTTTGGCGGATGGCTCAATTGGCCAAATGATGGAGCCTGCCGAACTGCCCGAAATGCGCCCCATCAACCGGCAGGACCCAGCCTGGGCCACCAACGGCAATCCCGACCGCCCGCGCCGTCAGCTGACTTCCATTTACCTGGAGCCGCATGACGAGGAAATCACCAACCTGCGCCTGCTCAAACGCTGGCGCGACATTCAGGCCAATGAAGTGCGCTACAAGGAATATTACCTGGATGACGCGGAGTATGTTGTGGTTGGCTTTGGCACCGCCGGGCGCATTGCCCTTTCAGCGCTGCGCGCGGCCCGGGCGCGCGGCATCAAAGTCGGGCTGCTGCGCCCCATCACCCTCAGCCCCTTCCCGGCCTCGGTCGTGGCTGAACTCGCTCAGCGGGCGCGCGGCTTCCTGGTCGTCGAGATGAACACCGGCCAGATGCTGGATGATGTCCGCATGGCGGCGCAGGGCCGCGCTCCGATTGAGTTTTATGGCCGCCCCGGCGGGGTGGTGCCCTTCCCCGATGAAATCCTGGCGGAAATTGAGCGCATGGCGTCCTCCGAACTGCGCGTGGAAACTGACCCGCGCATGGCCTGGTTGGAACGCGCCCTGGCGCGCTGAAAGAGGTGAAAAATGGTTGCTTTGATTAAACCTGATTTTGCGATTGCAAAAAACGAAGTCTACTGCCGCCCGCAGGCTTTTACCGATATTTCCACTCACTACTGCCCCGGCTGCACGCATGGCGTGGCGCATCGTCTGATTGGCGAAACGTTGGACGAAATGGGTCTGCGCGAGTCGACGGTGGGCGTGGCCCCGGTGGGCTGCTCGGTTTTCGCCTACAATTATTTTGACACCGATTTTGTGGAAGCGGCGCATGGCCGCGCCCCGGCGATGGCGACCGGCATCAAACGGGTTTTGCCCAATAAAGTCGTTTTCACCTATCAGGGTGACGGCGACCTGGCCTCGATTGGCATGGCCGAAATCATGCACGCCGCGGCGCGTGGTGAAAACATCACCGTCATCTTCATCAACAACGCCATTTATGGCATGACCGGCGGCCAAATGGCGCCGACTTCGCTGCCCGGCATGAAAACCACCTCCTCGCCCAACGGGCGCGATGTGGAAACTCAGGGCTACCCCATCCGCATGGCCGAAATGCTGGCCCAAATGGACGGCGCGGGCTATGTGGTGCGCCGCTCCCTGCATGACCCGGCCAACATCCGCAAGGCCAAAAAGGCCATCCGCACTGCTTTTGAAGTGCAGCTGCACGGCCTGGGTTTTTCGCTGGTCGAACTGCTTTCCACCTGCCCGACCAACTGGGGCATGACTCCGGTGGATGCGCTCGGCTGGGTGAACGAACACATGATTCCGACCTTCCCGCTGGGTGATTTCAAAATCAGCGCGGCAGTGGCAGCGATTAAGTAACGGAGACAAGACATGCAAAAAGAAATTTTAATTGCCGGGTTTGGCGGCCAGGGCGTTCTCTTTGCGGGTCAGGTGCTGGCCTACGCCGCGATGGATTCGGGCATGGAAGTAACCTGGATTCCCTCCTACGGGCCGGAAATGCGCGGCGGCACGGCCAACTGCACCGTGGTGATTGCCGATGAAGAAATTGGCTCGCCGCTGACTCAGCACCCGCCGCTGGCGATTGTGCTCAACCTGCCCTCCTACGACAAATATGAGGCGGAAATTCAGGCGGGCGGCGTGCTGGTGGTCAACCAATCCATGGTGGACCGCGCCGCCAAACGCAGTGACATCACCACCATTTTTATTGCGGCCAACGAAATGGCTGAACAAATTGGCGACAAAAAACTGACCAACATGATTGTGGTCGGCGCCATGTTGGCGGGTCTGCCGGAAATTTCGCTGGAGGCGCTGGAGCAGGCCCTCAAAAATCACCTGCCTGCGCGGCATCAAAAGCTGCTGCCCAAAAACTTCGAGGCGCTGCGCAAAGGTTTTGAAATTGCCCAGGCGCAAATGAAAATACCGGCCTGAGAAAAAGGGCTGTTCCGAATGGCTTTCGGGACAGCCCTTTAATGGGTGGAAAGAGCAAGTAGCCTTTTTTTGCTATCCGCGTTCGGTAATTATTTTTCGAAAAGACTCTATTTCCGCCAGCATACGGCGGATTCGATCCGCATGAATGTCAATGTCTTCCTCAATGGCGGCTTTGTTGGCGGGAACGATTTGGCCCTCCATGTATTCGAGCCATTCCGAAGCATCGCGTTGATTACGCCAGACCCCTTTTGGAGACTTAACCAGCACCATGATACGCTCGGACGAAACCGCCACATCTTCGACGATGCCGTGCCAATGTTGCACTTTTACG
>JAVHNW010000185.1:0-3141 GCA_036169755.1 bacterium
CGCTGCCGCTCAGCCAGAGCTGCAGCGCCGTCAGCAGCGCGGCAGAAAGTGTCGCCAGCCAGGCGCCCGCTCCGGCGAAAATCAGCCGGATGGTTTTGTTGGGATTGCCTGAGCCGAGGCGGTAAAGCCCAAAACCGATGATGGCTGTCAAAATTCCCATGTTAAAAATATTGGCGCCCATCACCAGCAAGCCGCCATCCTGAAAAAGCAGGCCCTGCACGGCGATGACGGAGGTCATTACCAAAATCGCCGCCCAGGGGCCGAGCACTATCGCCGCCAGCGCGCCGCCCAAAAAGTGGCCGCTCGTGCCGCCCGCCACGGGAAAATTGAGCATTTGCGCGGCGAAGATGAAGGCCGCCATAATGCCCATCAGTGGAATTTGTTTTTCGCCCAGCGTTTGGTTGGTTTTGGCAATTGCCAGCCTGACTGCCGCGGCGGTCAGCGCCCAAAAGATGAGCGCTATCACCGGGCCGAGCAAGCCATCGGGTATGTGCATGAAAACAGGTGAATAGTGCATGGTTTACTCCTTGTCTTTGCAATGCGGACACAAGCCAAAAAAAGTGAGATGGCTGGTGTTGATGTGAAAACCGCTGCTTGCCTCCAGCGTGCTGTAAATCGGCGCCAGAATTGCGTGGTCAACTTCCACCTGCTGGCCGCAGGCGCGGCAAACCAGGTGGTGATGCGCGTGCCGCGCCAACTCGTAGCTCAACTTTCCGCTGGCGGTCAGCGCCGCATTGACCAGGTTGTGTTCGGCCAAAAATTCCAGCGCGCGGTAAATCGTGGTTTCCGTCAGACCGGGCATATCCAGCGCGGCGCGCTCGTACACCTGCTGCGGGGTGAGATGTTCAGGCGCGTTGTGCAAAATCTCCAGCACGCACAGGCGCTGCGGCGTCATGCGAAATCCGCGCGCGCGCAGGGTTTGAAGGGCGGTTTCGGTGCAGGTCATGGCATCCTTATTGAAAATACTTGCAATAGACTATTTTTAGTTTACTCTCAAATGCTCTCAAATTGCGCCCCAATCGGTATAATCGCCCCATGACCGAAGAAAATCACAGCTATCAACCCGAACTTTTGCCACGTCAGGGCGAAATCAACGCCTGGGGGCTGGCTCTGCTTGCCAGCCTGGGCATGACGGCGCTTTACCTGCGCGGCCAAATCCCTTCCTGGGCCTGGTTTTTCATCGCCTTCCTCTATTTTTCCGCCGCCAGCATTTCGCTCGGCAACTGGGTGGATCGTCACACCCGGCTGACGCTTTCGGCGCAGGGCCTTTTTTTTGAAAATGGCTTACGCAAGGTTTCGCTTGCCTGGACGGAAATTCAACAAGTGCGGGTTCTCCCCGCCCGTTGGGGGAAAACCGTCCAACTGATAGCGCCCTCAGGCCATTGCGAATTTTCCACCCTGGGAGAAGTTGAATTCCGCGGCGAGCTGCGCGGCAGAACCGGCTTC
This sequence comes from bacterium, assembly GCA_036169755.1. Lineage (GTDB taxonomy): Bacteria > Chloroflexota > Anaerolineae > Anaerolineales > Villigracilaceae > UBA8950. The sequence goes on from JAVHNW010000185.1 coordinate 1,447, forward strand.
AGCGCGGGCGAAACCATTTTGCAGCAAATTCTGGCTGCCAGCGGGCTGAATCGGCGCGAGATTCAGGGCGAGGCCCTCCTCTATTCGCGCGCAGCGTAAATTCTCCCCGCTGTGGATTGCCCGGCCTCACCTGGCGCTTCTTTTGGTATAATCCGCGCATGTTTTTTGCCGCCTATCCCCCCGTTTCACATGGCTAACCCGCTGACGGAGACTGCAACGCGCCTGCTCCCCAGCGGGCGCGTTTTTTTGTAACTGTTCAGGTATCGTTAGTTTCGCGCTTTTTCCCTCACCCCCGTCCCATCTCCCATCGGGAGAGGGGAGTTGAAACCTTGAAAAAATTGCGTTACAAAGCAAAACATATCCATCTGAGGTTCAGTGCCATCTCCCATCGGGAGAGGGGTAGGGTGAGGGTCGAATTGTTCCACTTTTTTTGGAGGCTTGGATGAACATCAACGAAGAGGTCGAAATTTTGATGCAAGGCACCGAATATGGTGACGACAACTTGCGCAAAACGATGGAAACCGAACTGCGCCAGCGCCTGCTGGAGGCGGAAAAAGAGGGCCGTAAACTGCGCGTTTACTGCGGCTATGACCCGCGCTCGCCCGATTTGCACATCGGTCACACCGTCACCATGCGAAAACTGCGCCAGTTTCAAGACCTGGGGCATGAGGTGACTTTTGTCATCGGCACCTACACTTCGCTGATTGGCGACCCCTCCGATAAAGATAAACTGCGCCCGCTGCTGACTTTTGACCAGGTGATTGAGCACGCGCATACCTACGCCGAACAGGCTTTTCGCATTTTGGACCGTGAAAAAACCACCGTGCGCTTCAATCACGAGTGGCTGGAGGGGCTGACTTTTGCCCAACTTATCCAACTCGGCTCCAATTTCACCATTCAACAATTTCTGACGCGCGAAGCGTTTCGCAAGCGTTGGGACGAAGGCGATGGGATTTACCTGCACGAATTTTTCTATGCCATCATGCAGGGCTATGACGCCTACGCCCTGAAGACAGATGTGCAAGTCGGCGGCACCGACCAACTTTTCAACATCATCACCGCCGGGCGCAAGGTGATGGCTGCGCTGGACGAAAAACCCAACATCGGCATCATCATGGCAATTTTGCCCGGCACCGATGGTGTGATTAAAATGAGCAAATCGCTTGGCAATCACATTCCGCTCAATTCCACCCCCGCAGATATGTACGGCAAAGTCATGTCGGTGCCGGATGCGGCCATGCCGCAGTACGCGGTGCTGGTCACGCGCTGGCTTCCGGCCAGGGTGATTGAATTTCAGACTGGCTTGAAAAACGGCAGCCTGCATCCGCGCGATGCAAAAATGGCGCTGGCCTGGGAAATCACCGCCACTTATTACAGTGAAGCCGAGGCCGAAAAAGCGCAGCAGGCTTTTGTGCGTCAGTTCCAGCAGGGGCAAATTCCCGATGAAATGCCGGAATACACGCTGCAAGCTGGTCAAACCGTGTTGGATGTGCTGCTCGCCGCCGGGCTGCTCGCCAGCAAAAGCGAGGCCCGCCGCATGATTGACCAAAAAGGCGTCCGGCTGGACGGTGTCGCCCTGGAAAAGGGTGATTTGCCTTTCCCTGGCCCCGGCGTTTTACAGGTGGGTAAGCGCCGCTTTGCGCGTATTCACTAATCGGAGCAGAAAAAAAGCGCCCCTGACCCAAAGGTCAGCGG
>JAVHNW010000186.1:0-3140 GCA_036169755.1 bacterium
GTGCCGCGCAAAATTTCCTCATGCAATTTCGTCAACTCGCGCGCGGCGGCCAGCGGACGCTCGCCAAGCGTATCGCGCAGGTCGCGCAGCGCATCCAACAAACGGTGCGGCGTCTCGAGGAAAATGAGCGTGTACGGCAGGGTCTCCACCGCTTTCAGCGCAGTTTTGCGCTCGCCACTTTTGCGGGGTAAATACCCCAGGTAGAGAAAAGCATCCGAAGGCAGGCCAGAGGCGCTCAGCGCGGCGATTGGCGCCGAGGGGCCGGGAATCGGGCTGACGCTATACCCCGCGGCGATGGCGGCGCGCGCCAGCTCATAGCCGGGGTCATTGATGGCTGGCGTTCCCGCATCAGAAACCAGTGCCACGTCCCCCAGGGCCAGGGCCGCCAGCACCGCCTCAATTTTGGAAATTTTGTTGTGTTCAAAATAACTGGTGACGGGGCTGTGAATTTCAAAATGATTGAGCAATTTTTGCGTCTGCCGGGTGTCTTCCGCAGCGATTAAACGCGCCTCGCGCAAAATTCGAACTGCGCGAGGCGAAAAATCTTCCAAATTACCGATTGGCGTAGCGACGAGATAAAGGATTCCCATGCGGGAAATTATAACGCAGAGCGCATTCAGGGCAGGCTTTCGCGGCTGGACGAACTATCGGCAAGCGCCTTCAAAGCAAATACCGCCGTCACCCAGGGTTTGGCCCTGGCTGCTTCTGCGCTGCCACTGAAGAAATCGAGGCCGCTGGCATTCGGAATTTTTGTGAGAACACCCAATTGCAAAAACATATTAACCCCCGGCAAAGGCTTGCCTTTCCATTTGAAAACGTCTAAACTATACGCAAGTACTCTTTTCAAGGAGAATTCAATGCCCACGACCCCCGTCAATTCCGCGCATATCAGCGCCACAACCACGCTTTTGCCCGCCATGCAGGGCTATGAAATGTACCTCAACGACCAGGGACGCTCCCCCTACACCGTCAAAGCCTTCCTCTCCGACTTGCGTCTGTTGGCCTCCTTCTTCCCGCCAGAGCGGGCGATTGGCGCCATCAGCACCACCGATTTAAACGCTTTTTTTGAATGGATGCAAAATGAGCGCCAGGTTCCCTGCTCACCCAAAACCCTGGCGCGGCGCATTACCACCATCAAATCCTTCTTTCGCTGGTTGAGCAAAAACGGCATCCTGACGCTCGACCCCGCCGAAAAAGTCATCCAAAAATCAGCCGTCAGCCCGCTGCCGCAAGTGCTCACCGAAGAAGAAGTGCAGGAAGCCCTGCTGGCCGCCGACCGCTACCGGCGCAAAACCAAGCCAGACGCGCGTCCCTACGCTTTACTTCATCTGCTTTTGAACACAGGCCTCAAAAAAAGCGAATGCCTCGGCATTCACGTCAATCATGTAGATTTGCAAGGCCCCGATGGCGCCATTCTCTTCATCCGCTACGCCGGGGCGGCCAACCAGTACAAAGAGCGTAAATTGGCCCTCGCTGACGATTGGATTACCGTCTACGAGGAATACATCCGCCAGTACAACCCCGCCGAAAAACTCTTCCCCTGGTCGCCGCGCCGCCTGGAATATTTGCTCGAAGACGTGGGCATGGACGCCGGTCTGACCAAACACCTTTCCTTCGACATGTGCCGCTGGACCTACGCGCTGGGTGAATACAAACGCGGCGCCGACCCCGACAGCATCCGCCAAAACCTGGGCGTCTCCAAAATTCAGTGGCGCGAACTATACAACAAACTGAAACAATTGGCGGGACAATAATAAAAAAAAGCGCGGGCCTGGCCCGCGCTTTTTTTATTTACACGTTTCCCCAAAAATTACACTTTTTTTAAAGACAACCCAATCACCCGGCGCGTTTTTTCCGTCACGCGAAATTTTTCTGCCGGACGCAGGCCGACCACCCAGGCAATTTCATCCCCGGCGCACAGCAGCGGCCACCCGGCGCGCAGCCGCTGTGGAATTTTGAGATTGATGAAAAAGTCGGAGAGTTTGACCGTTTTCCCCGGCAGGCCCAGCGGCTCGAAGCGCTCGCCGCGCCGCGCCGCCCTCAGCCGAAAACGATTCCCGGTTCTGTCGGCGTCCAGCGCAGCGGAAAAGTTATCGGCCAGGGGCAGGTTGAGGGCGGCGGGCGCGAGTTCTGTGGCTGTCAAAACCCAGCCGCGGCCCAACTCGCAGGCCTGGCCGACTGTCAGCGGAAGAGAGGCGTTCAACTGCGGCGAGTTTAACGGTAAAAGCGATTCGCTTTCCGCTAGGTAGAGTGTGTCGGCCTCAACGAAAATTTTCAGCCCCCCGGCCACTTCCACCGGCTGAAGATTGGCGGCGCGCTGCAGGGCCTCGAAATCTACATCGCGCAGGGCGGGCCGCAGGCGCAGGGCAGCCCGCCGCAGCAGTCGCCGTCTCAGGGCGGGGGCAAGCGCCGAGAGTTGTTCCCGGTCAAATTGCGCGTACCCGTTTTCAGCGCGGGCGGCGACCCGCTGCCAGGCGGAATCTTCCATTTCGCGCAGGAGTTCTTCCTCTTCCTGCAGCAGCGCGGCAGTTTTTGCCAGGGTTTGGCGGATTTGCGGGTTGTATTCTGCGAGCAGGGGCAGCAGTTGATGGCGCAGGCGGTTGCGCAGGTAGGCGGTATCGCGGTTGCTAGAATCGATGCGGTAATTCAGGCCGCGCGCGTGGCAGAAGTTTTCGGTTTGGGCGCGAGTCCAGCCTAGCAGGGGGCGCAGGAGCGGAATTTCGGGGTCAAAAGCGGGCAGGAGGGTGCGGGCGGTCATGCCTTTCAGGCCAGGCAGCCCGGCTCCGCGCAGAAAGTGCATCAACACGGTTTCGGCCTGGTCATCGGCGGTATGGCCGGTGACGATGGCGGCGGCCCCGGCCTGGCGGGCGGCGCGGAAGAGAAAACGGTAGCGGAGCTGGCGGGCGGCTTCTTCCAGGGAGAGTTGATTTTGCGCGGCGAAGGCGGCCACGTCGGCAGAATCGCGCACGAAAGGCAGGCTGAGCGCGGCGGCGGTTTGGCGGACGAAGGCTTCGTCTGCGCCTGAATCGGGGCGCAGCTGATGGTTGAAGTGCGCCACAAGCAGCGACGTGCCCGATTCGCGCAAAAAATAGAGCAGCGCCAGCGAATCGGCGCCGCCAGAAACAGCGGCAACGGAAAAG
>JAVHNW010000187.1:0-15298 GCA_036169755.1 bacterium
CTCAGCGGGGACGAGTTCGGCGCGGAACAACCCGTCAGAGCGCGCAACGCCACCCTTAATCCACGCTATACCTTTGATAATTTTGTGGTCGGCGCCAACAGCCGCCTGGCGCACGCTGCCGCGCTGGCCGTGGCCGAAAAGCCCGCCCGCGCCTATAACCCGCTTTTTTTGTATGGCGGCGTGGGGCTGGGAAAAACCCATCTGCTGCACGCCATTGGCAATGCCTGCACCGCGCGCGGGCTGAGCGTGCTCTACGTTTCCAGCGAGGAATTTACCAACGACCTGATTAACGCCATCCGCTCGCACACCACGCCCAGTTTCCGCGAAAAATACCGCTCGATTGACGTTTTGCTGATTGACGATATTCAATTTATTGCTGGCAAAGAATCGACCCAGGAAGAATTTTTTCACACCTTCAACACCCTGCACGGCCAGGATAAACAAATCATCGTTTCCTCGGATCGGCCTCCCAAGGCGATGGTGACGCTGGAGGAGCGCCTGCGCTCGCGCTTTGAGTGGGGCCTGGCAGCCGATGTTCAGCCGCCCGACCTGGAAACGCGCCAGGCCATTTTGCGCTACAAAGCCGAAAAGATGGGCCGCCAGGTGCCGGATGGAATCCTGGAACTGGTGGCGCGCCGCGTGCAATCCAACATCCGCGAGCTGGAGGGTGCGCTCAACCGCATCATCGCCTTTGCCGATTTGAGCGGCGCGCCGCTCGACACGCGCCTGGTGGAGACGGCTCTGGCAGATTTGCTGCCCCAGCGTCAGAACATTTCTCCAGAGCGCGTGGTGGAACTGGTGGCGCGCGAATGGCAGATTACGGTGGATGCGCTGCTGAGCCGCAACCGCTCACAGAAAATTGCCGAGCCGCGCCAGGTCGCCATGTATTTGCTGCGCAAGCAGACCGATGCTTCGCTGCCGCAAATTGGTGATGTGTTGGGCGGGCGTGACCATACCACCGTCATGTACGCCATTGAAAAAATCACCGACTCGCTGGAACGCAACGACCACCTTAAGCGCCGCGTGCGCAATGTGGAAGTGCAATTGCACAGCGTCCTGGCCTGAAGTTTGCCGAATAAAAAAAGTGCCGGTCTTTTGACCGGCGCTTTTTTTATTCTTCCCCTTCAAATTGTTCCTTGTTTTCCAGCATGTGTCGGTACAGCGCTCGCAAATTGCGCCGGTGTAAATTTTCGGCCAGCCCGCCCAAATAGACGCGGGTTTTGCCCGACTCTTCGATGGTGACTTCGTCGAGATATTCCAGCGGATTTTTGCGTTTGAGCGCGGTACGCACTGATTTGCGAATGTAGGAGAGGTAGGCCAGGTTTTCTTTGACTGCCGCGTCAATTTCGCCGCGCAAGATGATGTCGCCATGCCCCTGGATGATATTTTCCAGGCCCATTTTGCCCATCTTTTTAATGGAGGCGGCCAGTTGATTCGCGTCGCCATCCACCAGGTAAGGCAGGGGCATGAAGGCGTCTCCCGCAAACAGGATGCGGTCTTCCTCCACCAGCGCGCAGATGCCGTCATGGCTGTGGCCTTGCGCGGCGGAAAGAATCAGATTTTTCTTGCCCACGCGCAGAGTCATTTCGCCGCTGTCAAAAGTCAGCTGTGGCAGGACAATTTTCACCTGTTTGAGGGTCGCGTTTTGCTTTTTGGCAGTTTCCAGCGAAGAAATGCCCTTTTCGGCCAGCAGTTCCCGGCAGCGCGAGTGAGCGATGATGGTTGCGCCGGGGAAAAAACAGTTGCCCCAGGTGTGGTCGGCGTGATAATGGGTGTTAATCACATAGCGCACTTGCAGCGCCAACTCATGTTCCACAAATTCGCGGATGCTGAGTGTTTCCTCCGGCGTAGCCAGTGTATCAATCACCACCGCCCACTGCGGCCCGGCAATCACGCCCGCGGTGACTTGGGCGTACACTTCCGATTGAAACCAAAAGACATTTTCTGAAACTCGTTCACGATGCATACAGGCCCTCTTAGGTAAGAATGGCCTTACCATAGCACAAATGAAATTGAAAATCAAGATTGTCTGACAAACCCAGCGGGTATAATCTCGGCCATGTTTTCCCGCTCTCTTTTTGCTCTGGCGCGCTCGGCGCGAATGGCGCTGACATTCACCATTCTTTTTAATTTTTTCACCGGCTTGCTGACAATTTTGCAGGCCTGGATGCTGGCGCAAATCATCAACGCGGTATTTTTACGCGGGCAAACGCTGAGCCAGGTTGCGCCGCTGCTTGCCGTTTTGCTGGCGCTTGTCCTGCTCCGCGCCGCCTTCATTTTTGGCGGCGAAGTCAACGCCAATCGGGTGGCTCAAACCGTCAAAACCGAAATGCGCGACCGGCTGGTGCATCAGATTCAGGTGCTGGGCCCGGCTTTTACCCAAAATGAACGTACCGGCGAGCTGGCAAGCACCGCGCTGGAAGGGGTTGAGGCGCTGGAGGCCTACTTCAGCCAGTACCTGCCCCAGCTGGTGCTGGCCGCCTCCATTCCACTTTCTGTGCTGCTGATTGTTTTTCCGCTCGACCTGTTGACCGGAATCATTTTTCTGGTGACTGCGCCGCTGGTGCCATTTTTCATGATCCTGATTGGAAAATCTGGCGAGGCGCTGACTGGAAAACAATTTGCCATGCTGGGACGGCTTTCCTCCCACTTTTTTGACGTTCTGCAGGGCATCAACACCCTCAAGGTTTTGGGGCAGGCGCGCGGCCAGGCGCAGGTGATTGAGGCGGTGGGCGAGCGCTACCGGCAGGTGACCATGCAAGTTTTGCGCGTCACCTTCCTCTCGGCGCTGGCGCTCGAACTGCTGACAACCATCAGCACGGCAGTCGTGGCGGTGGAAATTGGCTTTCGCCTGCTCTACGCGCGCATGGAATTTTTGCCCGCGCTCTTCATCCTGGTGCTCGCCCCCGATTTTTACCTGCCGCTGCGCCAACTCGGCCTGAAATATCACGCCGGAATGAACGGCGTTACTGCCGCCCAGCGCATCTTTGCCATTCTGAACACGGAAAGCGTCCAGACGCCCCACGCCTCCGGCGGGCAGCCCGCGGCGACTTTTTCCCTCCAAATTTCTGAGCTTTGCTATAGCTACCCAGGCCGGGATGCCCCCGCGCTGCAAAACATCAGCTGCCAGATTGTTGCCGGAAAGCGCACCGCGCTGGTCGGCGTCAGCGGCGCGGGAAAAAGTACCCTCGCCAGTTTGCTGCTGCGCTTCATCGAACCTGGCTCCGGCCAAATTTTGGTGGACGGAATGCCCCTCGCTCAGATTCCGCCCGAAGTGTGGCGCAGACAAATTGCCTGGGTGCCGCAAAATCCCTATCTGTTTCAGGATACGCTGGCCGCCAACCTGCGCCTGGCGCGCCCGGACGCCGCCGAAAGCGACCTGGTGACCGCCTGCGAACAGGCCGGGCTGATGGAATTTGTCGCCGGGCTGCCGCAGGGCTTTGAAACCCCGCTCGGCGAGCGCGGCGCCCGGCTGAGCGGCGGACAGGCGCAGCGCGTCGCCCTGGCGCGCGCCTTCCTGAAGAACTCGCCCTTCCTGCTTTTGGATGAACCCACCTCCAGCCTCGACCCCGGCCTGGAAGCCGCGCTGGAAAACGCCGTGCAAAAACTACTCATCGGGCGCACCGCGCTGGTCATCGCTCACCGCCTGGCTACCACCTACCAGGCGGACCAGATTCTTGTCCTGGATGCCGGTCGGCTGGTGGAAAGCGGAACACACGCCAGCCTGCTCGCCCGGCAGGGATTTTACGCAAAGGCGGTCAACGGCCAATGAAAACCCTGCTGCGCCTGCTCGCCTTCCTGCGCCCCCACTGGCCACAAGTGGCGCTCTCCGTTTTGCTGGGCGCGCTGACCATCGGCGCCAGCATCGGGCTGATGTCCAGCTCGGCCTGGCTGATTTCGATGGCCGCCCTGCATCCCTCGGTGGCCGATTTGGGCGTTTCGGTGGTCGGCGTGCGCTTTTTTGGCATTTCGCGCGCCCTGCTGCGTTACGCCGAGCGGCTGGTTTCCCACTCGCTCACGTTTCGCGTCCTGGCGCGTCTGCGCGTCTGGTTTTATCAGGCGATTGAGCCGCTTGCCCCGGCGCGCCTGACAAGCGCCCGCAGCGGCGATTTGCTCAACCGCATCATGGCCGATGTCGAAACGCTCGATAATTTGTACGTGCGCGTGCTGGCCCCGCCCCTGGTGGCAGTCGTCATCATTTTTGCGATGGGAATTTTTATGGGCCTGATTGCCCCGCCGCTGGGAATCGCCATCGTGGGCTTTTTGCTGGCGGTGGGGCTGGGATTAACTCTGCTCAGCCTGGGCCTGAATCGCGCGCCGGGGCGGACTCTCGTCAATCAGCGCGCCCGCCTGCGCGCCGACCTGGTCGACTCGGTGCAGGGCCTGCCCGACCTGCTGGCTTTCGGCCAGGAAAAAGCCTGGGCAAAACGTCTTCAGGCTCAGGCTGCGGCTTTTTCTGCCACGCAGACGCGCATGGCGCGCCTGAACGGCCTCCAATCCGCATTAAACAGTTTGCTGACCGGGCTGGGCATCCTCACTATGTTGATTTTGACCATTCCGCTGGTTGCCTCTGGAAAATTAAATGGCGTTCTGCTGGCGGTGGTCGTGTTGGGCAGCATGGCCGCGTTTGAAGCGGTGCAAAATCTGCCGCAGGCCGCCCAACTGCTGGAAGCCAACCTGCAATCGGCGCGGCGCTTGTTTGAAATTGCCGACCTGCCGCCAGCGGTGAGCGAGCCAGCCGCGCCGCTGCCGCGCCCGGCTGGCGCCAGCCTGTCCATTCACAAGTTGTCTTTTTCGTATGGCGAAGCGCCGGTTTTGCAAAACATTGAACTGAGCCTGCCCGCCGGGCGCAAAATTGCGCTGGTGGGGCCTTCCGGCGCGGGCAAAAGCAGCCTGGCAAATTTGTTGCTGCGCTTTTGGGAGTACGCCGAAGGCGAAATTCTGCTCGACGGGCAGGAACTGCGCCGCTACAGCGCGGTTGACTCGCGCCGTCTGTTCAGCGTGGTGACGCAAACTACCTACCTGTTCAACGCCAGCCTGCGCGAAAACTTACAACTGGCGCGCCCCGCCGCCACCCTCGCCGAATTGGAGGAAGCCTGCCGCCAGGTGGAATTGGGCGACTGGCTGGCGGCTTTGCCGCAGGGCATGGAAACCCTGGTCGGTGAGCGCGGCGCGCAGCTTTCGGGCGGCGAGCGCCAGCGCCTGGCGATTGCCCGCGCCCTGTTGAAAAATGCGCCCATTTTTCTCTTCGATGAGCCAACCGCCAACCTCGACCCGCTCACCGAGCGCCGCCTGCTCAAAACGCTGAACGCCGTCAGCGCCGAAAAATCGCTGCTGTGGATTACTCATCGCCTGGTTGGGCTGGAAAACATGGATGAAATTATCGTGCTGGAGGCCGGGCGAATGGTGGAGCGCGGCCAGCACGACCAACTCCTGGCGCAAAACGGCCTGTACGCGCGTCTTTGGACGCTGCAAAATCGCGCCCTATTAGCTTGACTGACTCGAAATCTGGAGAAAAATGACCACCCTCATTCATCAACGGGTTGAGCTGGCCCGCGCCGGAAAAAACCCGGCTGTTTTGTGCCAAATGCCCTCCGGCTGGGCCGTCATGGCCGATATTCAAATTCTCAACGGCTACTGTCTGCTCCTGCCCGACCCGGTTGTCGCCAGCCTGAACGATTTGGTTGGCCCGGCCCGCGATCAGTTTTTGCGCGACATGGCGCTGATGGGAGACGCCCTGCTCGAAGTGACTCACGCCGCGCGCATCAACTACGAAATTTTGGGCAACAGCGCCCCCGCCCTGCACGCCCACATCATTCCGCGCCTCGCCGCCGAAGCGGCAGAATATCGCGCCGGGCCGGTCTGGTTTTACCCCTTCGACCAGGCGCCGCGCTTCGACCCGGCGCGTCACGCCGCGCTGATGGAGAAAATCCGCGCCGCCATTGTGCGGCGGCTGGAGCCGGACGGCACATTTTAACAAAAAGACTTCCGAAGCCGCTTCGGAAGTCTTTTTGAAAGGCGGCGGCGCTTATTTTTTATTCAGCGCCCACAGCCAACTGTTTTTGAAAGTGCAGCTCGACTTTTTGCTGTCTTCGCTGGCGACAAAAGCCAGGCGGCCCGACTGCGCCAGATTGCTGTCATCGTAGAATTTTCCCTGGCGAATGCCGTTGATGTACACCGTAAAAGAATTATCTTTGACCGCCAGCACAAAAGTGTTGGTGGACCCGTTGGCTAAATTGAGCGCATCTGAGAAGCGCACTTTTTGCGTAATGTTGGAGCGGGTGTAGCCAAGGTCCAAAAATTCAATATCCCAGGCGGGCAGCCCCGAAAGGCGCAGGAAAACGAAGTTGTACTGTTTTCCCTGCGCAAGATTGGCCTCCGAGCGGAAAGCCAACCCGCAGATGACCAGCCCTTCCGCCTGCCAGACCACGTCCGATTTGAAGATGAAATCATCCGCCTTAATCCGCTCGCCGATGGGGGAGTAATATCCGCCTGGCTCGGTCAGCGCCATAATTTTCGGCTCGGTTTGCTGCCAGGCCAGGAAGCCATTTTTGTAATCCAGGTCGCTGTCTTTTTCAGCCAGCAGGGAATCCAACTCGGTCACAATCGCGTTGGCGGTTTCGGTCGCTTTGACGGCGGCGGTGGCGGTGGCGTTGGGGGTGGGGGTCGGCGTATTGCTGGGTGTGGGCGTGGGGGTTTCGGTGGGGGTCGGCGTGCTGGTGGATGTTGCGGTCGCTGTGGGGGTTTCGGTGGCAAACCAGGACCCCACAGACGGCGAAAAACTGCAGGCCTGGCTTGCCAGTGCCAGAATCAAAACAAACAGGGATAGATTTCTTTTCATTTCTTCTCCTTTACAAAAAAAAATGAGGGAGAAAGGCGGCTGTGTCTCCCCCTCCAAGAAAAACAACGCAAGAATTCTACTGCAAGTTTCGTGGTCTTTTGTCTTTTTTTTGTGGCAATTTTCCACCTGGCGCGAATTAAGCCCCGCGCGTGGCGGTAAAAAATCACCCGTTTGGAAAAACTTTAACCATACTCATACAACTTCCCCTTCCCGTTTTTTGGTACAATCCAATTCGACAAACTCTGTCCGCTTTTCTCAGGAGCTAATTTTATGGCTGGAATGGAACGCTTTACCCAACGAGCAAGACGGGTGCTCAGCCTGGCCCACGCCGAGGCTGAACGCACAGGACAACACTTCATTGATACTGAACATTTGCTGATTGGTTTAATTGAGGAACAAGGCGGCGTTGCTGGCCGCGTTTTGCGTGAAATGGGGCTGGAAGTGGAGCGCGTGCGCGAAGTCATCAACCGGCTGAAAGGGGTCGGCGCCACCCCTCCCGGCGCAAAAATTGAACTTTCCAACGCCACCGAACAAGTGCTTGAACAGGCTGTCGAAGAAGCCCGCCGCCTGGGCCATGCCTACATTGGCACCGAACACCTGCTTTTGGCGCTGGTGCAAATCGAAGGAACCGCCCTGGAAACCTTGCGCCGCCTCGGCGCCACCCCAGACGAAGTCCGCCGTCAGACGCGCCGCATTTTGCAGGAATCCTCCTCGTCCACGCCGCCCGCTCCATCGCTGCCAGGGCGCGAACCGGCCCGGCCCGGCGCCTCGGGACAGGCGGCGCAAAATCCAAAAACCCCGCTGGTAGATCAACTCGCCAGCGACCTGACCACCAAAGCCGAGCAGGGAAAACTGGATCCGGTGATTGGCCGTCAAATGGAAATTGAGCGTGTCATCCAAATTTTGGCGCGCCGCACCAAAAACAACCCGGCGCTGATTGGCGAACCCGGCGTTGGCAAAACCGCCATTGTGGAAGGTCTCGCCCAGCGCATCGTCGAAGGCGATGTGCCCGCCCCGCTGATGAACAAGCGCGTGCTGCAATTGGATGTCGGCTCGCTGGTGGCCGGAACGATGTATCGCGGCCAGTTTGAGGAACGCCTGAAGCGCATCATTGACGAGTTAAAACAATCCGGCGCGATTCTGTTCATTGACGAGGTACACATGCTCGTGGGCGCAGGCGCAGCCGGTTCCAGTGTGGACGCGGCCAACATCCTCAAACCCGCCCTCTCGCGCGGCGAATTACAAGTCATCGGCGCGACAACGCTGGATGAATACCGCAAACACATCGAGTCGGATGCCGCCCTCGAGCGGCGCTTCCAGCCCGTGCAGGTGGATGAACCCTCCGAAGAGGAAACCATCGCCATCCTGAAAGGGGTGCGCCCGGCCTACGAGGAACATCACAAACTGGTCATTTCGGACGAGGCCCTGGAAGCGGCCACTCACCTTTCAGCGCGTTACGTCACCGAGCGCTTCCTGCCCGACAAAGCGATTGACCTGATTGACGAATCGTCTTCGCGCGTGCGCATGTACAAATCTCCGGCGGCCAAACAGGCCAAAGATTTGTTCAGCCAACTGCGCGAGGTGCGCCAAAGCCGCACGCTGGCTCAGGAAGAGGGCAATGTCGAAGAGGTTGGCTCGTGGCAGGCGCGTGAAGTTTCCATCGAAAATCAATTGGAGCGCATGCGCACCGCCTGGGATCGCGCCACCAGCCCGGTGGTCACCGCCGAAGACATCGCCGAAGTGGTCGCCATGTGGACCGGCGTGCCGGTGATGCAAATTGCCCAGGAAGAATCCGAGCGCCTGCTGCACATGGAAGATGAACTGCAAGGCCAGATTATCGGCCAGGAAGATGCCATTCACGCCATTTCGCGCGCGGTGCGCCGCGCCCGCGCCGGTCTCAAAGACCCGCGCCGCCCGATTGGCTCCTTCATGTTCCTCGGCCCAACCGGCGTGGGCAAAACCGAATTGACCAAGGCCCTGGCCAAATTTATGTTTGGCTCAGAAGACGCCGCCGTCCAACTGGATATGTCCGAATTTATGGAGCGTCACACCGCCAGCCGTCTGGTGGGCGCGCCTCCCGGCTACGTCGGCTACGAAGAAGCCGGTCAGCTCACCGAAGCCCTGCGCCGCCACCCATATTCGATTGTCGTTTTTGACGAAATCGAAAAAGCGCATCCTGAAGTTCACAACATGCTGCTGCAAATTATGGAAGAAGGCCACCTGGCTGACGCCAAAGGCCGCAAAGTGGATTTCCGCAACGCCATCATCGTGATGACCTCCAACGTTGGCGCGGATATGATTAAAAAACAAACCGCGCTCGGCTTCGCCCTCAAGCGGGATGAAGTCAGCGAAGAACGCCTGGGCTACGAAGACATGCGTAAAAAACTGACCGAAACTCTCAAACGCGCCTTCCGCCCCGAATTCATCAACCGCCTCGACAGCGTCATCGTCTTCCGCTCGCTCAACAAAGAAGACATTCAGAAAATTGTCGCCCTCGAATTGGACAAGGTCACTCAGCGCCTGAAAGACCACACCATCGCGCTGACCGCCAGCCCCGAAGCGCTGGCCCTGCTGGCGGAGGAAGGATTCGACGCCGAAATGGGCGCCCGCCCCCTGCGCCGCGTCATCCAAATGAAAGTGGAAGACGCCCTTTCGGACAACCTGCTTGCCGGTACTTTTGGCGATGGCGACTCCATCCGCGTGGAAGTTGGCCCGGATGGCGAAATCATCCTGACCCGTCAGGGGCAAGGCGAACCCGCTCCGGCGGCATAACCCAAACTCTCAGGCAAAAAAAGGGCGGGCCAAACAGCCCGCCCTGCATTTTTTATCTATCATTGCCGTTGTAGCCACAGCTCGGGCATACTTTGCGCTTGTCAGGAATGCTCACCGAAAAGCGATAGCCATTCAGCGAAACAACCCCTATTTCCCCAGCGTAGTTTTTGGAGGTACCGCCTGGCGCGTTGCACTGCACCAGGTCGCGCTTGCTCTGGTAGCGGCAGTAAAGTTTGATGGTTTTGTCGCCCACAAACAGCCAGCCTTTCAGGTCTTTGTTTTCAAAGGTCCCGCTGACCTTGAACTTGAAAAGCATGCCTTTTTCGTGCATGAAAGTCGTTTCCACCAGCGTGACGCCAGTAATTTTGGCCGCCTGGCGCGGCGCGGCGGGCGCAGCCGCCACCCCTACCGAAATCGCCAAGAGTGAGAGAATGACCAGACCAAACAACAGTTTTCTTCCCATTCTGCCTCCTTTTTTGTTTATCCGTGTGAATAGATTATAGTGACAAGGAGATTGACATGCAAACCCAAATCGCAACCCTGGCCGGAGGCTGTTTCTGGTGCATCGAAGCCATCTTTGACGACCTGCGCGGCGTACTTTCTGTCGAATCTGGCTATACCGGCGGGCATGTTGCCAACCCCAACTACCGGCAAGTCTGCAGCGGAACCACCGGCCACGCCGAAGCGGCGCGCATCAGCTTCGACCCCCAACAAATTTCCTACGCCGACCTGCTGCGTGTTTTTTTCGCCGTACACGACCCGACCAGCCTCAACCGCCAGGGCGCGGATGTTGGCACGCAGTACCGCTCCGCCATTTTTTATCACGATGACGCCCAAAAACAAAGCGCCGAAAGCGTGATGCGCGAGCTGGAAGTTGCGCGTTTATGGCCCGCCCCCATCGTCACCACCCTCGAAAAAATGGACATTTTCTACCCGGCGGAAGACTATCACCAGGAATATTTTGCCAACAACCCCAACCAGCCCTATTGCCAGGCCGTTGTCTCCCCCAAAGTTGTCAAATTCCGCAAACAATTTTTAGACTGGCTGAAGAAAAAATAAACGCCGTGACCGCCGCCCCCACTTTTTTTGTGCGCCAAATCCCCGTCTACGGTGACGCAATTCTCGCGCCGATGGACGGCTACTCCGACTGGCCCTTCCGCTCGCTGTGCCGGGCGCTGGGCTCGGCCATGAGTTACTCCGAATTTGTCAACGCTGACGACATCCTCAATCGCCCGCGCTTTGCCGCGCACAAATTCAAATTTGAAGCGGCAGAACGCCCGATGGTTTTCCAACTCTACGGCGAAAGCGCCGCCAAACTGCTCGAAGCCGCGCTGCGCGTGCAGGAATTTGGCCCCGACATCTTCGACATCAACATGGGCTGCCCCGCCAAAAGCGTCACCCACCGCGGCTGCGGCGTTGGGCTGATGCGTACCCCGCAAAAAGTAGCCGAGATTTTCAGCCTGCTCAGCCGCAACTTGAGCGTTCCCATCACCGGAAAAATGCGCCTCGGCTGGGAAGAAAACCGCAACTACCTGGAAATTGCCCGCGCTGTCGAAGAAAATGGCGGCGCGCTGATTGCGCTGCATGGCCGCACCAAACAGCAGGGCTACAGCGGCCAGGCCGATTGGGACGCGATTGCGGAGGTCAAAGCCGCCCTCAAAATTCCCGTCATCGGCAACGGCGATGTGAAGCGCGTGGAAGACATCGCCAGGCTGAAAGCCCACACCGGCTGTGACGCGGTGATGATTGGGCGCGCCGCCATGCAAAACCCCTGGATTTTCGCCCGCCTGAACCGCGAAGAAGTGCCGCCCAGCCAGGTGCGCCTCACCCTGCGCCAGCACCTGGAGAAAAATATCCAATTCTACGGCGAGGAAGACGGACAGCGTCTCTTCCGCAAATATGCGGTTCAATATTTAATGCTGCGAAATTTAACGCGCGAGGAACGCACGCGCATTTTGAAACCCCAAGCCCCGCAGGAATGGCTGGCCTTGCTCGACCAGGCCTACGAACAAATGCAAATTGGACAGGCCTAAGCCTGTCCAATTTTTTTACACCGCCGTTACCCAATGCGCGTAACGCGAATTTCTGCCGCGCACAATTTCTTCAAACAGGCCCCGCAGTTGAGAGGTAATCGGCCCCATCACGCCCGCGCCAATCGGGCGATAATCCACTTTGGTGACGGCGGCCACCTGTGCGGCGGTGCCGGTCATGAAAAACTCCTCGCACAGGAAAACCTCCGAGCGGTCAATCGAACGCTCCAGCACCGTCAGCCCCAATTCGGTGCGCGCCAGTTCCATAATCGAGCGGCGCGTAATTCCTTCCAAAATATTGTCGGTAATTGGCGGGGTAATCAGCGTTCCATCGCGCACCATGAAAACATTCATGGCCGAGCCTTCCACGACGTGACCAGCCTGGTCGAGCAGCAGCGCCTCATCGAAACCGGCGCGCGCCGCGTCAGTTTTGACCAGCGCCGAACTGGCATAGGCCCCGCTGATTTTTCCACGCGCCGGGATGCTGTTATCGTCCACCCGCCGCCAGGAGGAAACCGTGACGTGCGCGCCGCTGTCATTTTTCATGTAGCCGTTGAAAGGCAGCGCAAAAATGGTAAAAGCGTCTTCCAAATCGTGCAGGCGCACGCCAATCCCCTCGCTGGCTTTGTAAATCAGCGGACGAATGTAGACATCGCGCCGATAGCCGTCTGCGCGCAGCAGTTCGAGCGTGATTTGCGTCAGGCTTTCGGGCGTCTGGGCTATGTCCATGCACAGGATTTTGGCCGAGTTGAGCAGACGGCGGTAGTGGTCGTGCGGGCGAAAGACAAATAATTGCTGCTTTTCTTCGTTCCAGTAGCCGCGCAGCCCGCCAAAAGCGGCGGTGCCATAATTGAGCCCGTGCGTGGCAACGCCGACATGCGCATCGGCATAGGGCACAATCTTCCCCTTGAAAAAAGCGTGAATGGGTAAATCCATCAATTCCTCCGTTGGGTGAGAGACTTTGGCGGCTGGATTATACTGCGCCGCCGCGCATTACCCGGCCAGGGCTTTTCTGACCAATTCGGGAATTTCCTGGCTGAGGCTTGCCCCCGTTCCCAGCCAGGCCAAAAATTCGATGTTGCCCTTTGGCCCAATCACCGGCGATTTGACCAGCCCGCGCAGGCGGAATCCCGTCTCAAAGGCGAAACTCAGCACCTCGGTCAGCACCCGCTGATGAACTGCCGGGTCGCGGATGACGCCTGCGCCGCGCGCCGATTCTTTGCGCCCGGCCTCGAACTGCGGCTTAATCAGCGTGATGATTTCGCCGTTTTCGGCCAGCCAGCGCTTCATCACCGGCAGCAAAATTTTCAGCGAGATGAAGGATGCGTCACAGACGGCGAGTGTCACCGCTTCGGGCAGCGACTCAACGTAGCGGGCGTTGGTTTCTTCCATCACCACCACGCGCGCATCCGAGCGGATTTTCCAGTGCAAAATGCCTTTGCCCACGTCAATGGCGTAAATTTTGGCGGCGCTGTGTTGCAGCAGGCAGTCCGAAAAGCCGCCGGTGGAGGCGCCCACATCGGCGCAGACGCGGCCCGCCGGGCGGACGGGAAAGGCTTCCAGCGCGGCCAGTAATTTTTCACCGCCGCGCGAGACGAAGCGCGGCCCGTTGATGACGCTCACTTGCGCTTCGGGCGTGAAACTCGCCGAGGCTTTGTCCACCACCTGGCCGTTGACGCGTACCTGCCCGGCCATGATGACGGCCTGCGCCCTGGCGCGGCTTTCGGCCAGGCCGCGTTCCACCAGCAAAAGGTCGAGACGAGTTTTACTCATGCCCGCATTTTATCATTCATGCCTCACATGCCGCATTCCTCATTCCGCATTGCCCATTCTGCATTAAAATACCGCCATGTTTAACGCTCTGCTGAAAACCATGCGCCCGAAACAATGGGCAAAAAGCGCCTTCCTTCTTGCCGCGCTGGTCTTTGACCGCAAACTGACCAACCTCGAGGCGATTCTGCACACGCTGGCCGGCGCGCTGGTCTTCAGCCTGATTGTCAGCGCGGTCTACATCATCAACGACATTGCGGATGTGGATTCCGACCGCAAACACCCCACCAAGCGCAACCGTCCCATCGCCGCCGGAAGGCTGCCCATCCCGCTGGCCTGGGGCGTGGCGGCGGGCATTTTGCTGCTGGCTTTTCCGCTGACCTACCTGCTCTCGCCCGCCTTCGCGCTGGTGACCGGTTTTTATTTTCTACTCAACCTGCTTTATTCCAAATGGCTCAAACATATTGCCCTGCTCGACATCATCGTGCTGGCCTCGTTCTACGTCTTGCGCGTGGCGGCGGGCGTCACGCTGATTAAAGTGCTGCGCTTTTCACCCTGGATTTACCTCTTCACCATCTTTTTGGCGCTGCTGATGGGGGCGGGCAAACGCCGCGCCGAACTGGCCGAACTGGCGGGCAGCTCGCGCCGCGTGCTGGAGGGCTACACCCTCAACTTTCTCGACCAACTCATCAGCCTGGCGGCGGGCAGCACCATCATCACCTACAGCCTCTACACCTTCTCCGCGCCCAACCTGCCCGAAAATCACGCCATGATGCTGACCATCCCCTTCATTCTCTACGGCATTTTGCGCTACCAATATTTGCTGCAAGTTGCCGAAACCGGCGGCGCGCCGGAAGATGTGGTGCTGGCCGACCGCCCCCTGCAAATTTCCATTTTGCTGTGGGGGCTGGCGGTTCTGCTGGTGTTTTACCGCTTTTAATGAATATCGCCTCTGCCCCCGGAAAAATTATTTTATTTGGCGAACACGCCGTGGTTTATGGCCGCCCGGCGCTGGCAGTACCCGTCACCCAAATTGCGGCAAGCGTCCGCGTCACACACCGCCGGGCCGGATTCTGGTTGGAGGCCCCTCAAATTAATCTCTCCGCCCCGCTGGAGGATTTGCTCAACCAGGCGACTCCGCCGCCGCTGGCAATCGCCATCCGCAGCGTGTGCCAGGCCCTGGGCGTGGAGAAAACCCCCGGGCTGCGGCTGCGCGTTTCCTCGAGCATTCCCCTCGCTTCGGGGCTGGGTTCCGGCGCCGCCGTCAGCGTGGCGCTCATCCGGGCGCTTTCCGCCGCCCTGGGCCAGCCCCTGCCGGATGAGCAGGTCAACGCCCTGGCCTACGAAATCGAAAAACTGTATCACGGCACGCCTTCCGGCATTGACAATACCGTCATCACCTACGCCAGGCCGGTTTATTTTGTGCGCGGGCAAAAACCGGCAACTTTTCGCCCGGCCCGCCCCTTCACCCTGGTGATTGGCGACAGCGGCATTTTCGCGCCGACCAAAGAATCGGTGGGCGACCTGCGCCGTCTCTGGCAGGCCGAACCCGCTCGTTGGGAAAAAATCTTCGACCGGGTGGCCGAACTTGTAGAGGCCGCCAAAAGCGCCATCGAAAGCGGTGAAAATTTTCGCCTGGGCGCGCTGATGGATGAAAATCAGGCCCTGCTGCAGCAAATGACCGTCTCCTCGCCAGAACTCGACCGGTTGGTGCTGGCCGCCAAAAATGCCGGGGCGCAGGGCGCCAAATTGAGCGGCGGCGGGCGCGGCGGCAACATGATTGCGCTGGTCTCGCCCGAAACAGCCGAGACTGTGGCGGCGGCTCTGCGCCAGGCCGGGGCGCGCAATACCATCATCACCACGATTGGATAAAAGGAAATCATCA
>JAVHNW010000188.1:0-3087 GCA_036169755.1 bacterium
GGTTGGGCGTAGGTATCGTGCGGAATGGCGGGGGCCAGGTTGCGGCCAACGTGGTCCCAAACATCAATGCCCACCAGGTCAATTAACCGGAAAGTGGCGGTACGCGGACGGCCCATCAGCGGGCCAGTGATGGCGTCCACTTCGTCCACGCTGTAATCGTTTTTGAGAATGTAATCCAGCGCAAAAGCGCCGGTGCCAAAAGCGATGCGGTTGCCGATGAAGTTGGGGGTATCCTTGCACAGCACCACGCCCTTGCCCAGGCGGTATTCGCCAAAGTGGCGGAGGAAGGCGACCACTTCTGGCAGGGTTTCAGCGGTGGCGATGACTTCCAGCAGTTTGAGATAGCGCGGCGGGTTGAAGAAGTGCATTCCCAAAAAGTGCTGTTTGAAATCATCCGAGCGCCCGGCGGCGATGTCTTTGAGCGGGATGCCGGAGGTGTTGGAGGCGATGATGCTGCCGGGTTTGCGGGCAGCGTCAATCCGCTCCATCAGCGACTGTTTGATTTTGAGATTTTCAACAATCACTTCCAGCACCAGGTCGGCCTGGCTGACGGCGGCAAAGTCATCTTCCAGATTGCCGGTTTTGACCAGGCTGTGCTGGTCGGAGGAGAAAAAGGCGGCGGGTCTGGCCTTTTTGGCATTTTCAAAACCTGCGCTGACAATTTTGTTGCGCGAGGCCGGGTCGGCGCCCGCGTCTTTTGGCACAATATCGAGCAGGGTGACGGGAACACCGGCGTTGGCAAAATGAGCCGCAATGGCCGCGCCCATGACGCCAGAGCCGATGACAACAGCGTTGTGAATTTTGTACTTGTTCATGAGTTCTCCAGGAGAGATTCGGTAGGCAGGGAAACAGGCAGGCGAATTCCGAATTTCCAATTACCTCAACTCCGACCCGCCGTACTCCAAGATCTGACGGGCGACAACCAGGCGATTGATTTGGCCGGTGCCTTCGTAAATATCGGTGATTTTGGCATCGCGGAACCATTTTTCCAGCAGGTACTCACGGCTGTAGCCCAGCGGCCCCATAATTTCGACCACTTTCTGGGTGATTTTGGTGACGATGTCGCCCGCGCGAACCTTGCTCATCGAGGATTCGAGCGCGTTGGATTTTTGGTTGTCGGCCATCCAGACGGCTTTGAGAACCATCAGCCAGGCGCTTTTGAGCATGATTTCCATGTCAATCACTTCGCGCTCGATGGCGCTCAATTTTTGGCGAGGCAGGCCGTAGCGGATGGTGATTCCCTGTTCGGCCAGCATTTTTTTGGCTTCTTCCAGCGCGGCGCGGGCGATTCCGACTCCGGTGGCCGCCACCAGCGGGCGGGTGGCGTCAAACGTTGCCATGGCGCCCTTGAATCCGGTGGTGGTTTTTTCCACGGTGGGCGAACCCAACAAAGCGTCAAACGGTACGCGCGCGTCCACCAGTGAGATGGCGGCGGTATCGCTGACGCGAATGCCCAATTTGTGTTCCAACTTGGTGACGGTGACGCCAGGTGTACCGGCCTCAACCACGAAGGCGCGCATGCCAGAGCGCCCGGCAGTCGGGTCAATCGTGGCCCAGACGACAATGAATCCCGCCCCGAAATGCTCATCGGCGACAAAGGATTTGTGCCCGGCGGTGACGAAAATCTTCTCGCCGTTGAGCACCCACTCGCTGCTGGCTTTATCCAGCACGGCGGTGGCGCGAATGGCGGAAGTGTCCGAACCAGCCTGCGGTTCGGTCATGCACATGGCGGCGAAGGTCGGCTTTTCCCCGGCAAAACGCGCCAGGTATTTGGCTTTTTGCTGCGCTGAACCGGCGGCCTGCACGGCTGCCGCGCCCAGCCCGCCGCCGGGGGTAATCAGGTACATGCCGACATCGCCCCAGGCCAGCATTTCCAGCATGGAAGCCAGCGATTGGTAGGCAATTGGCGGGTGCTTGGCTTTGGCGGGGTCTTCTTCCTTTTTCGATTCGCGCGGAGCGAGCGAACCGGCGCCAGTGGATTTCATGGCGGTGTGCATGAATTCGATGTATTCGTAGGGAATCTGGTGTTCGTTTTCGTCCATCTCACGCGAGACGGGGCGCATCATGTTGTCCGCTACGGTTTGCAGCATGAAGCGGAAATTGACAATGGGTTTTGGGGTTTCAAATTCGATGGTCATGGAAGTTCCTTTCACTCGATAGTCGGAGAGTCACTATTCGACTACACAATCGCCAGGCCGGTAAAGGTGGCGAAACCGCGCCCGTTGCGCATCCACATTTCAACCGGATATTCGCGGATGTAGCCATGGCCGCCCAAAATTTGGACGGCGCGGTCGGTCACCATCATCACCATATCGGCGGCGCCGGTGGCGGCCAGGTAGGCCTGGGTAAAGGCTTCTTCTTTTCCAGCATCCAGCATCCAGGCGGCTTCCCAGGTGAGCAGGCGCATGGCTTCAATTTCGGTCACCATTTCGGCCAGCATGAAAGCGATGGCCTGTTTTTGGGCTATTTTGACGCCGAAGGCCTGGCGCTCTTTGGCGTAATCGCGGGCGTATTCCAGCGCGCCCTGCGCCACGCCCAAAGCCAGAGCGGCGTTGGCGACCCGCATCGCCGCCAGGACGGGCGCAAAGTCGCCCGCCAGCAAATGGGATTGGAGAACTTTCACGCCCGCGAGGCTGACGCGGTAAAGCGGCAGGGCGTTGAGGCTCATCAGCTTTTCGCGCGCCGAAACCGTCAGGCCGGGGGTATTTTTCGGGACGATGAAGCCTTTGGTGGCGCCCTCCAGATTGGCGTAGACAATCAGCGCCTCGGCGCTTTCGGCGAAAGGCACCATCGTTTTGACGCCGTTCAGCGTGAAGCCTTCCCCTTCAGCGCTGGCGGTTGTTTTGAGGGCATTGGGGTCAAAATCGAAGGAGGGTTCAATCAGCGCGGCGCTGAAAGGCTGCCAGTCAGCGGCGACCACTGGCTCAACCCATTGTTTTTTCTGCTCTTCGCTGCCCGCCAGCAGAATGGGCAGCGTGAACAGGCCGGGGGTCATCACCGCCAGCGTCCCGGCCAGGTCGCCCCAGGCCATGGCATCTGCGGCCAAAACGCCGGTGACGGCAGCGCGTTCACCGAAGCCGCCGTAGG
>JAVHNW010000189.1:0-3084 GCA_036169755.1 bacterium
GCCCGGTGATGGGCAGCGCTTGCACCCAAAGCGGCGCCGACCAATCTTCCGCATATTGTCACGAATGCCACGCGCTCAAAAAATAGCCCGCCAAACGATGAAAATTCTCTTTCTCTTTGTGGACGGTATCGGGCTGGGAAGCGCTGACCCGGCGATAAATCCCTTTGCCCGCGCCAACCTACCGGCGCTGACCGCCCTCCTGCGCGGCAGCGGATTCTTCGCCGCCAGCGCCCCCCTGCGCGGCCAAACCTTCTCCCTGCAGGCCGTGGATGCCGGGCTGGGCGTGGGCGGCCTGCCCCAATCCGCCACCGGCCAGGCCGTTTTGCTGACCGGGCGCAATATCCCCGCCGAAATCGGCTACCACTACGGCCCCAAACCCAACCCCGAAATTGCCGCCCTGCTGCAAAGCGGCGGTCTGTTCGGCGCCTTAACTCGCGCTGGAAAAAGCGCCGCCCTGCTCAGCGCCTACCCCGAAGGCTATTTTCAGGCCATCGCCTCCGGGCGGCGCAATTTTTCCGCCATCCCCATGGCCGCCACCCGCGCCGGGCTGCCTCTGTTCACCCAGGCCGATTTGCAAGCCGGGCGCGCCCTCTCCGCCGATTTCACCGGCCAGGGCTGGCGCGAACGCATGAACCGCCCCGAAATCCCCCTGCTGACGCCGCGCCAGGCCGGAGCGCACCTGGCAAAACTGGCCCAGGCCTACGATTTTTCACTGTTTGACTACTGGCTGAGCGATTACGCCGGTCATCGCCAGGAAATGGCCCCCGCGGTCAGCCTGCTGGAAGATTTTGACGCCATGTTGGACGGCCTGCTCTCAGCCTGGGACGCCCAAAACGACCTGCTGCTGCTGACCTCCGACCACGGTAATTTGGAAGATTTATCCACCCGGCGGCATACCGCCAACCCGGTGCCGCTGCTGCTGGTCGGCCCGCCCAGCGCGCTCAACCTTTTCGAGCATACCCGCGACCTGACCCAAGTGGCTCCGAAAATGGAAAAACTACTGGCCCAAACTGGACAATAATTCTCCGAAATGATACGATAAAGTCGCGGCGCAGAAAAAACCTTGCGCCAGCATCCACAAGGAGAAACCATGAAATCCTTCCTTCCCATTCTGCTGCTCGCGTGGATACTTTCTGCCTGCGCCCCAGCGGCAAACACGAGCGTACCCGCAGCGACCGTACCCGCTGCCAGCGCCACGCCCGCCCCCGCGCCAGCCATCACCGCTGAAGCGGGCGCCGCGCCCGCAGAAACGGCCCCAGCGCCCCAGCCACAGGCCACCTCGCGCGGCGACAATCTGGTCGCCAGCGACCCGGCCTCCGTCAATCTGACCAGCGGCAAGCCCGCCCTGGTTGAGTTTTTCCGCTTTACCTGATTTACCTGCCGACAAATGGCGCCCATCGTGCATGGGCTCGAAGCGAAATACAGCGGAAAAATTGATTTCTATTTTCTGGATGCCGATGACCCGGCCACGGCTGTTTTTCAAACGAAATTTGGTTTTCGCGTTCAGCCCGAGTTCTACCTGCTGGACGGCAGCGGCGAAATTGTAAAAAAATGGGTCGGCGCAGTCGCCCCCGATGAATTGGAAGCGGCCTTCGCCGCCGCGCTCAGCCAGTAGACTGGGCAAAAGTAGCCCGCGCGAGGCGCAAACCACTTGGTTTGCGCCTCGCGTTTTTTTTCGGGCTTGACATACGCCGCCCGGAATCGGATAATGGAGGGAAATTGTTGGCTGGAGTTTGACATGGCTGTGCTTTCGTTGATGACCGATTTTGGGCTAAAAGATGGCAACGTGGGGGTCATGAAAGCTGTTATTTTAGGCATAGCGCCGCACACGCAGTTGATAGATTTAAGTCACCTCATTTCGCCGCAGAACGTGGCCGAGGCGGCCCTGATTTTATTCCGCTCGGCGCCCTACTTTCCGGCGGGGACAATTCACCTGGTGGTGGTTGACCCCGGCGTTGGCACAGCCCGCCGCGCCATGGCGGCCCAGGTTGGCGAACAGTTTTATGTCGGCCCAGACAACGGTACGATTACGCTCTGGCTCCAGCGAACCCCGGCGGCGCGTTTTGTCGCGCTGGATAACCCCGCCTTCTGGCTGAGCGCTGTCAGCCACGTCTTTCACGGACGCGATATTTTTGCCCCGGCAGCGGCGCAGCTGGCAGCGGGTACGCCGCTGGAAGCGCTGGGAACCCCCTTCAGCGACCCGGTTTTGCTCGACCTGCCCCTGCCCCGCCCAATCCAAAACGGCCTGCGCGGCCAGGTGATTCACATTGACCATTTCGGCAACCTCACCAGCAACATCCGCGCCGAAGACCTGGGCGCGCGCCTGCAAACGCACCAAAAACTGCGTGTGCGGGTGGGTGGCGTAGAAATTGACGGGCTGGTGCAAACCTTTGGTGAACGCCCCGCCGAAACCTTGGTAGCGCTGATGGGCAGCACCGGCAATTTATTGGCCTGTGTCGTCAATGGCAGCGCCGCCTCGCGGCTGAACACCAAAATCGGTGATGTTTTCGAGGTATTTTTTGAATAATTCTCCCATTTTTGTCGAAAATCTTTCCTTCCGCTACCGCGACCGCGCCGGAACGGCCATCAAAAACATTTCCTTTTCCGCCGAAAAAGGGGAATTGCTCTTGCTGGCTGGGGCCAGCGGCTGTGGCAAAACCACGCTGATTCGCGCCATCAACGGCCTGATTCCACGCTCGTACAAGGGCGAAATCGGCGGGCGGGTACTGCTCGGCGGGCAGGATGTTGCCGGGCTGTCGCTTTCGCGCATCTCGCAGCTGGTCGGTACCGTTTTGCAGGACCCGGAACGTCAGATTTTGGGGACGAAGGTCCTGAATGAAGTCGCCTTTGGGCTGGAAAACATGGGCCTGCCCCGCGCCGAAATCATGGAACGCGCCGAGGCGGCGCTGGACTATCTGAAAATTTCTGCCCTGAGCGGGCGCGAAACATTTCACCTTTCTGGCGGAGAAAAACAAAAGGTGGCGCTGGCCGGAGTTCTGGCGATGCGCCCGGCGGCGATTCTGCTCGATGAGCCGCTCGCCAGCCTCGCCCCGGCCTCGGCGCTGGAAGCGCTGCAAATGGTGC
>JAVHNW010000190.1:0-3082 GCA_036169755.1 bacterium
CGGCGACCGACTCGCTCAGGCGGCGCAGGCGCTGCGGGGACGCTTCTTCAGCGGCGGGGGCGAAAATTTGCCCGGCCCAGCAAAACGCCATCAGCCGCAGCCCGGCCTCCTGGCCCGACATCCAATTTTCGCCCAGGTAGGGCGGGTTGGCGGCCTCAAATTCGTCAAAAAAATGCCAGAAGGCGGCGGCAAAACGAGTCTCGCCGGTTTTTACGAAGGCGCGCCCCAGCGGAAAAACAAAGCCAAAACGAGCCGGTTCCCAAAGGATTTTGATGTCGCCGCCGGAGGGCAGGCTTTCGTAATCGAACCAGGGACGCAGCGGCGCGGAGGGAACGAGGCGCAGCGCAGCCGGTTCGCCGCCGAAGAGCCGCACTCGCCCGCTGAGGATTTCTTCCGCTTCGGGCAGCGGGTCGTCACTGAGAACGGGCGGCGCAAAAATGGCTTGCAGCGGCGCAAAAACGGGCGTAGGCGGGCGGGTGGGAAAAACGCCGGTTTTCAACCCCACGTTGTAGAGGGCATTCAGGCCGACCGGCCACAATCCCAACTGCCAGGCGGCGCGAAAAGCAAGCGGCGGGCGCATTTACTTCTCCGGCGCTTCGCGCACAACGTAGAGCGGGCGGCCCTTCACTTCATCGTAAATGCGGCCAATATATTCGCCCAGGATGCCGAGCGAAATGAGCTGGACTCCGCCCAAAAAAAGCACCGAAATCAGGGTGGTGGTTTGACCCTCGAAGAAGTGTGACCCGGCCAGGCGCAAGGCGGCCACCACGGGGATGGCGACAATCGCCAGCCCGGCGGCAAAAAAGCCAAAGTAGGTCGCCACCTGCAGCGGAAAATAGGAAAAACCGGTGATGGCGTTGAGCGCCAGTTTGAGCATTTTGCTGAACGGGTATTTGGTGACTCCGGCGTGGCGGGCGGCGCGTTTGTATTCCACGCCGATTTGTTTGAAGCCAATCCAGGCCGACATGCCGCGCAGGAAGCGATGCCGCTCGCGCATGGAATTCATCACGTTGACCACTTTGCGGTCAATCAGGCGAAAATCGCCGGTGTCGAGCGGGATTTTGACATCGGTGATGCGATAGATGAGCCGGTAGAAAAGCGAGGCGGTCGCCAATTTGAACCAACTTTCGCCTTCGCGCTCGGCGCGCACCGCGTAGACGACTTCATAGCCTGCGCGCCATTGCTCGGCGAGCTGCAGAATAGTTTCGGGCGGATCCTGCAAATCGGCGTCAATGATGACGATGGCCTGGCCGCGGGAGTAATCCAGCCCGGCGGTGACGGCGATTTGGTGGCCGAAGTTGCGGGCAAAAATGACCGGGCGGATTTTCTCGTCCTGCGCGGCCAGTTCGCGGATGCGGGCGGTGGAGCCATCGCTGGAGCCATCATCCACAAGGATAAATTCCCATTCCGCGCCGGTGGAGTTCATTACTTCGCTGACGCGGGCGTACAGTTCGGGCAGGTTGTCAAATTCGTTGTAAATGGGGGCGATGATGGAGTAGGTGATGGTCATACTGGCTTTCTGGTAATTATTTTTTACCCACTGTTTTTTCTGTTTCCACATCGAGCGCGGCGGGGTTGTCAAAGGGATCGAGACCCAACAGGCGGCGGCGAGAATATTCGGCAAAAACGCCCAGCGAGGCCAGCACCGGCACAACAATCAGGGCGCCCAGCACGCCGGTAAAAATGACGGCGGCGACAATCGCTACAAAAACCAGGCCTTCGTGCATGTTGACGCTGCGGCCCATAATGCGCGGGCGCAGCCAGATGTTTTTGATATTAATCAGCACGGCGTAAATGCCGGTCACCAGCGCGGCAAAAGCCAGGTTGGAAATCGGCAGCCAGTCCGAGCCTTGAATCAGGGCCACCAAAATCGCCAGCGCAGTGGCCGCCAGCGGGCCAACATCTGGCACCAGGCTGAAGAGTCCCGTCAGCAGGCCAATCACCAGGGCGTAAGGCAGGCCAATTATCGCCCAGATGATGGTGAAAACCACGGCGACAATCACCATCAATGTAATTTGCCCGCGCAGGTACGAAAGCCAGACGGCGCGGATTTGTTTGTAGAGGCGGCGCGCGTCTTGTTGATAGTCGGGCGCAACCAGGCCAATCAGCCATTCGCGCAGGGGTTCCCAATCTACCATAAAATAATAGGCGCAAACTACAATCACCAAGAACCAGGCGCCGCTGCGTGAAGCGCTTTCCAGCGCGGCAAACGCATCGCGCACCAGCGGATTTTGGGTCAGCGCCTGGCGCAGGCCGGGGATGATTTGTCCAAAATACAGGCCAAAACCGCCAATATCAATCGGCTCCTGGAGGATTTTTTGCAGCTGGTTGAGGACGGCGTTTAAGTCAGCGGTCAGCGTGTCCAGCTCGGCGATGAAAATGGGGGTCAACCCGGCGGGAACGGCAATCAGCAGCGCCAGCGCAATAAAAAAAACCAGGTTGGCGGCGGCTTTGCGCGAGAGGCGACTGTGACGCATCACCAAATGGATCAGAGGGCTGAGCAGGTAGGCAATCAGCGCGGCAATAATCAGCGGCGTAAACATGACGCGCACATGCCAGGCCGCCCAGAAAAACAAAATCAGGACGAGGCTGGCAAAGAAATAGCGAAATTCACGGCTCCACTGTGTTTTCATAGGATTTTCTTGAGGGCGGCGAGGCTGGGTTCAATCACTGGCGCGGCAGAAACAGACTGCATGGCGGCGCGGACATCCTTCAGCCCGCTGCCGGTGTTCAGGACCAGCGTGGGCGCATCGGCGGTCAGCCAACCTTGCCGCAAGGCGGCCTTCACCCCCGCCAGCGCCGCCGCCCCAGCCGGTTCGGCAAAAATTCCCTGCGGGCCGAGTTCGGCCAGGGCGGAGAGAATTTCCTCGTCCGAAACGGTGATGTAGGTGCCGCCGGTTTCGCGCGCCGCGCGCAGGGCGCGTACTCCATCTCGCGGCAAATCCACGCTGATGGAATCGGCCAGGGTGGCGGCTTTTACCGCTGCGATATGTTCGCCCCCGGCGCGAAAGGCGTTGGCAATCGCCGCCGAGCCAGCCGCCTGCACGCCGACCAGGCGCGGCATTTTTGCCAGCCAGCCCAG
>JAVHNW010000191.1:0-3068 GCA_036169755.1 bacterium
ATTTTGCCGCGCCCAGCCCGACGGCCTCCCTCACCCCGCCGCCGACCCGCCCGCCCTACGCCCCCGGCGAACTGGTGGATTACCTGGCCCAACCCGGCGATACCCTGCCCGCCCTGGCCGCGCACTTCAACAGCAGCGAGGCCGAAATCCGCGCCGCCAACCCGGTCATTCCGCCAGACGCCACCACCATGCCGCCTGGCTTCCCAATGAAAATTCCCATCTACTACCTGGCCTTGTGGGGCACGCCCTATCAGATGCTTCCCGATGCGCTTTTCATCAATGGCCCGGCGCAAAGCGGCTTCGATTTGGCCGGATTTATCAGCGCACAACCCGGCTGGCTAAAAAATTACAGCGAGGGCCTGCAAGACGGGCGCAAAAACGCCGCGCAAATCATTGACCTGGTGGCGCAAAACTTCAGCGTCAGCCCGCGCCTGCTGCTGGCCCTGCTCGAATCTCAATCCGCGGCGCTTTCTTCGCCGCAAAAACCATCCGATGAGTACTTCCTGCAGTACCGCAACTCCGGCTATCGCGGGCTGTATCTGCAGCTCGTCTGGGCCGCGAACACGCTCAACAACGGCTACTACGGCTGGCGGCGCGGCTCCCTCACCGAATGGAAACATCCCGATGGCGCGCTGGAACGCCCCGACCCCTGGCAAAATGCCGCCAGCGTGGCGCTGCAATATTTCTTTTCGAGCCAATTCTCTTCCCCGGCCTACGACCAAAAAGTAAACGCCGCTGGCTTTGCCAAAACCTACGCCGATTTATTCGGCGACCCCTGGCAGACGCCGCCGCAAATTCCCGGCAGCCTGACCCAGCCCGCATTAATTCTGCCCTTCGAGCCCGGCAAAGCCTGGAATTTTACCGGCGGCCCGCACACCGGCTGGGGCAAGGGCGAACCGCTCGCAGCGATTGATTTTGCTCCGACCGGCGTTTCGGCCTGCAGCGCCACCGGCGAATGGGTGGTGGCCATGGCCGATGGCCTGGTCGTGCGCTCGGTGGAGGACGGTCTGACGGTGGATTTGGACGGCGATGGTGATGAGCGCAGCGGCTGGGTTTTGTTCTACCTGCACCTGGCGCTGGACAGCCGCCCAAAAGTGGGCGAAACCGTCCACGCCGGTCAAAAAATCGGTCACCCCTCTTGCGAGGGGGGCGAATCGACTGGAACGCACGTTCACATTGCGCGAAAATATAATGGGGAATGGATGCTGGCCGACGGCCCCCTGGGCTTTAATCTGGCGGGCTGGCTGGTACACAACGGCGCCCGCCCCTACGAAGGCACGCTGACGCGCTTCTCGCGCACGGTGACGGCCTCGGTTTCCGCGGAGGGCAAGAGCCTGCTCCGCGCAGATGAGTAACGGGGTTTAGTGGGGCTGCCAGACGCCCTGTTTTTCCAGGCGTCCATCCGCAGCATAAAGGAAATAGGTCAAATCCATCGGCACCACTTTGCCGAGCATGGCCTGAGCCGGGCAATATTTCAGCGCCGAAAGTTCAATCGCCCGCCGCACCGCCGCCTCATCCAGCGCCTCGCCGCCGAGGTGATATTCGATGACGATCTGCGTAAAAACATGGGGATGTTCATTGGGCTGGTCGGCGTGAACCTTGACTTCAAATTTTTGCACCTTTTGCTGTTTCTTGCGCAAAATCGAAATCACGTCCATCGCCGTGCAGCCCGCCAGGCTGACGGCCATCAACTCCAGCGGGCGAAAACCATCATTCGCGCCGCCCACCGCTGGGTCGGCGCCGAGCGGCACGCTGAAGCCCGTCTCAGCGCTACCGCTGAAGGACATTGCCTCGCTCCAGGTTACTTTTGCGTCCATAAAAAGCTCCTCTACGGTTGCAACATGGGGGTGACGTATTTTTCCAGCATTTCACGGCTGATGGCGCCGGTCCAGGTCAAGCGCACCGTTCCGGCGCGGTCAATCACAAACGAAGTCGGCAGCGAATCGGTGCGGAAGGCAGTCGTCGCCGCCCACTTCGGGTCTGGCCAAACAGGGAAAGTCAGCCCATACTCGGCCACGAAGTTGGCAACTTCATCGGCTGGTTCGCCGTCTTCGATGGCGACAATCACAAAACCCTGATCTTTGTGGGCCTCGTAATACGCCTGCAGGGTCGGCATTTCCTGTTTGCAGGGCGGGCACCAGGTGGCCCAGGCATTGTAGAGAATGACCTGGCCGGAGAAATCAGACAGGGCGACAGGTTTTCCCTGCAAATCGGCAATTTCCACCGCGGGAACGGGGAAGTTCACCTCGGCGGGAATGGCCGAGGCCGCCGAAAGGTCTGCCGCCTGCCCGGAAGCGTTTTGCTTGGGCAGCGAGAGGAAAGCGGCCAGCGCCACCAAAATCAGCCCAGCGCCAATCACCAGCAGAAGGATATTTTGAGAGGAAACGCTGCGCGCCCTTTGGCGCGCCTCAGCGCGTTTGGAAGAAGTCATGGCGGGATTCCTTTGCGCCGAAGGTTTTAGCGCGTGTGGACGCGGCGCTCATCGCTGACCAGGTTTCCGGCCAGGTAGGCTTCCAGCGCCGGTTGAATTTCTCCACCCGCCAGGATCACCTTCAGCCCGGCGGAAAGCGCTTTGTCGTGGGCCGGGCTGCCCATGCCGCCGACCACCAGCAGCTGACAATCGCCAATCGGCGCGAACATGTCCGCATGACGGTCGCCGTGTTCTGCGCCGTGAGCGTGATCGGGGTGCGTTTCGTGGTGAGGTTTGGCGCGGGTTTCCACAGAAACCAGTTTGCCATCGCGCAGTTGCGCCACGCGGTAAAGCGCGGCCATGCCAAAGTGGCTGCTGATGGTTTTTTCATCTTCGGTGACAAAAGCAATTTTCGTTTCAGTCATTTTTACCTCGAAAAAATGGGGGCGACCAGGCGGCCACCCCCATTTTTGTTTAGTTTCCCAGCGCCCGGCGGATTTCTGCCAGCAGTTGGTTTTCAGGCACGGCGCCCAGCGCGCGCCCGGCGTCGTTGTTGATGACGGTATCCGGCACGCCGCTGATGGCGTATTGGTTGGCGAGTTCCGAAAATTCGGTGGCTTCCACGCCTTCGGCCAAAATCATGGCCGGGTTTTCCATG
>JAVHNW010000192.1:0-3067 GCA_036169755.1 bacterium
CGCGCCGCCGGTCAACACATCGGCGGGGATGACCACTGGCGCGGCGCTGGCCGCGAAGCACAAAGTGATGGGCTACGCCGCCATCACGAAGGTCAAGGTTCTGGATGACCAGCCTGCCACGTTCCGCATCACCGGCGTCGGTAATTGTGACCGCGTGGAAAGCAGCGCGGTGGTGGATGGCAAGAACATCACTATCAAGCTCTACAACATCAAAACCACCAACCGCGACTGCGGCTTTCGTCCGATGGGCGGGCCGGGGATGACCTCGCAGGCGTTCGTCCGCACCATCAACCTGGGCACGCTTGTCCCTGGCGTCTACGTCATCCGCGTCAATCCAGACCCGGTAACCGGCAAAGGCGCGGTGACGATTCGTAACTTTGTCGCGCCCGCAATCCCGGCGAAGTAGGCGGCCATGAAACCCGACCGCGAATTCTGGATTTGGATGGCGCTACTCTCCGCTCTTATCGTTCTTGCCACGCTTTGGCTCATGCCAACGGCTTCGGCAGCCGTTCAGCATGACGCGGAGAGTCGTCATGCCCAGCGGGAGAATATTCCGCTGATGATTTATTTCCAGACAGACTCTGCAACTACCCAGGATGGCTATTTCACTGGCGCGGTGACGGCCATCGCAGATACACCTGACAACAACGCGGTGGTGACCTATTCCCTCGACGGTGCGCCCGCCGTCGAGGGAAAACAAGTTCGGCTGACCGCCCCCGGCCAGCATTCAATCACTTGGCAGGTTTGCAAAGGGCAGAGATGCGAAGACCCCGATTTTCAAGAGCTGGGTATCGCTGATATGTCAGCGCTGCCGCTGCGCTACAACGCGCATCGTGGCCGCTGGCTTTTCACTGGCCGCGTGCTGGAGATTCACGCCGTCAATCCGCTCGGATTCGCTGGCCGCGCGGCGAAAGTGCAATCGCGTTACTTCTCGGCTTGGGTGCTGCTTGACGTGGATGGTACGCAGGTCGCGCGCATCGAACCGGCCATTGGCGACCTGGTATCCGTAAGCATTTCCGGCAAACACGTCTCGCAAATTGGCGTGGACTGGAGCGAATGCGATGTTGAATCCATGCGCCGTCTTGGTGACTTGCTCGACGCGGGCGGGAACGTCTCGCCGAGCAATCAACTGATTGGCTACAACAGCGTTTCGCCGCATCGGAATGACGCGCTGCTTTGGACGCTGGACGCCGTGCCGGAGCCGGAAAACTTGATAGGCGAACCTACAGATGGCGAATACAACGGCAACAACGAAGGCTGGTATCGCTCTCCGCTTGTAGTGGCGCGGATGATGGTAAACGGCAAAGCGCGGCTGTATTCGCGGCTGGACGATGGAGATGATTTCGAGAACATGCCAGACGAAACAAGCAATATAGCTACGCAGGCAGTCACTGGAGACGGTCAGCATCAAATCACCTGGTCGCTTGACACCGGCGAGAGCGTTATCCAGCGCATCTTCCTGGATGCGACAGCGCCAGACATTACCTTCGACGCGAACAATCCCACCTCGCTGGCAGCTGATACCACCTTAAGCGGCCTCGCGTCTGATGCCACATCAGGAGTGCGCGAAGTCCAATTCTCCATTGACGGCGGGCGCACTTGGGAGATTCACCCAACCGTAGATGAATTTCCAGCCGGGAAATTCATCTGGAGCTACATCTTTCACGCATCAAGCCTGCCGAATGGCAGTTACACCATCCAGGTGCGCGCGCTGGACATGGCTGGAAATATGAGTACCGCGATAACACGAGAAATGACGGTGGCTAAATGAAACCGCTACGGCCATTGGCAATCGCCGCTCTGCTCTACTCAGCTCTGTGGCTTACGGAGATTTTTTTGATGCTGGCAAAAATGGCGCTCGGAGCAACCGATTGAAAGACGAATTTTTCCGCGCGCTTGGACTCGTTCTTTTCTTCGCCCAGGTGTTGCTTTCTGCCTCTGTCTGGCTGACGGTTTATTTTATTCCTGCCACTGATTGCCTTACGGAAATTGGGCTGACGTTTTATGTGACGAACATCATCTCTTCTGCTGTAACTCCTGGCGTGGTAGTAAAAGTTGGACAGCCCGCCCTGGGTATTCTGCTTTTCTTCCTGGCGGTTGGAAATGTCTACCTGCTGCTAGATTACGGTGGCGCTACCGCTGCTATGATGTGCCGATGAGTGAAAAGGTTTATTAAATGAAGAAACTCCGCTACTTCCTATTGATTTTTCTCGTAACGCTTTCGCTCGGAGCGTCTGACTTGGCCTACACAGGCCCAGGGAATCGCACCGTAGGTGGTGCTCCATGCTGGCGAGTCAAGGAGGTATCTTCGGGCGCAATTGTCGTGCATTCTTGCGATTACGCAGATATTAGACCCTACGAAGGCGACCCTGCGTACAAAATCATTGCGTATCAAAACAACATTACATACCCTCCTGCAACTATTACGGATTCCTTCGTTTGCGCCTTGCCTGGAAATGCAGGCTGGTGCAGGTCGTATTCGCCAATCACTTACACGGTCAATGAGCCAATCCCAGGGCAATACATCACGATTGTAGAAGACTCGCTCGGAACGGGCTGCATCGTCAACGCGCCATCAGGTTCCTGTCTTTTTTCGTATCACGCCGGGTATGGCCAAGGGGAGCGCACCTGGACATCTTGGGCAGTCTCGTCTTGGGGCGACACCAGCCTGCCAGTGACGACCACGGTCAAAATTGACAGCGGCTATCCAGAAACTGTTTGGCATGTAGTGAGCGGCGGAACATATACCGAACCCCTCACTGGCATCTACGGATGCTACGATTCCGTTTCGGACGTTGCAATCTGTGATGTCTCGATTGATGGTGGCGCAACATGGTTTACGCCATCGCTAGTAAATCCCTTCTCTCTCTCCGCTGGAACATACAACATCACTGTCCATGTTATGGATGTTGCCGGGAACGGAAGAATATCTACCATGTCTGCCGTCCGTGTAGTAGCCGCATCCACCTTCACCCCAACCAATACGGCCACTTTCACCCCGACCAATACGGCCACTTTCACCCCGACCAATACGGCCACTTTCACCCCGACTAATACTGCCACCTTC
>JAVHNW010000193.1:0-3061 GCA_036169755.1 bacterium
GTGGAGCGCAAAATGATGGTGGTTTCCTGCGGAAAACGGCAGTCGTAGGCCGCGTCCAGGAAAAAACGCACGGTGTGGCGGCCATCCGAGCGGTACGAAATCAGCGCTTCGGGCGACAGTGGAATGACGTACGACTGCAAACCAGACTGGTTGATAAACAAGGTCTGCACCAGCACATCGTTGACGGTGATTTCAAGCGCCGCGCCCGAACTGCGTTGATCAAACGTTTCTTTGGACGAAAATGACGCTTCAATATTGAGCGTCAGGCTGGCGCCGGGGTCCAACTGCCACGAAGCGGGCGGGGTGTAGCGCGCCTCCGCCGAGTCAAACGGGCCGCGCATCACCAAATCCTTCATACCCAGGGCATCAAAAGGAATCACGCCGCTTTCCAGCGGCGCCCCCGGCGTAATTTCGGGCGTGACTTCTGGCGTGGCGGTGGGCGCAACACCCTGCGCCGCCCCAGGAGTCACGCTCAGGGCGAGCAAGCCGAGGACAATAACGCTAAACAGGCAAACGCTTAAGATTTTTTTCATTCTCTCTCCTCTGTGTGGTGAACAAGGCGGCTAAAAAACCTGCCGCTGCTGAATAACTCTTTGAATCACCGGGCACATCGCCGCGGCGACACGCTCCCAGGTAAATAGGCTTTCCACGCGGCGGCGTCCGGCGCGCCCCATCCGCGCGCGCAGTTCGGGGTCGCGGAAGAGGCGCAAAAGCGCGGCGGCCAGCGCCTGGGGGTCTTCGGGCGGCACAATCAGCCCGGTTTCTGCGCCGGTGATAATCTCGCCCATCGCGTCACTTTGCACGCCAACGCAGGGCAGGCCAAACGCCATCGCTTCGGGCAGCACATCGCCCCAGGTTTCCAGGCGTGAAGGCAAAACAAAAATATCCGAGTTGCGGTACAACTCCATCAGCGAGTCGCGCTCCCAGGTCGGCGCCAAAATATCCACGCCATCCATCGGCAGCCCAGGCGGGACGCGCTCGCCCGTCACCAGCGCCAGCCGCGCGGTGGGAAATTCACGGCGCGCCAGAGCAAACGCCTGCAGGAGAACATCCCCGCCCTTGCGCAGAAATTCTTTGCCAATGAATAAAGCGATTGGCTCCTCGGTTGGGCGCGCCTCCGCCGGAAGTTCGGGCAGCGCCGAAAAGTTGACCCCGCCGCCGACAATCGAAACCTTCTCCGCTGGAACCCGGTACTCGCCGACCAGCGAATCCAGCACCATTTGGCTGCGGGCAAAAATATAGCGGGCGCGCTGGTACGCGGCGGATTCCATCATCAGCCAGCGCTGACGCTGAGCCGGGGTGAAGGGGG
Source organism: bacterium (assembly GCA_036169755.1). GTDB lineage: Bacteria > Chloroflexota > Anaerolineae > Anaerolineales > Villigracilaceae > UBA8950. The sequence goes on from JAVHNW010000193.1 coordinate 1,310, forward strand.
AGCGCCCCGCGTCCGCGCGGCGGGCAGAAAGGTGAGCGGTGTAATCGGTATAAATCACCGTGGGCGCCATCGTCTGGTAGAGCGCCGAGTCAAATACCGCACCCAATTGCAAAACGAGATTCGGCTTATGCCGCTGAACTGCGCGGGCAATCCGGCGCGAGCGCGGCTGAAACGTGTAAATGTTCTTCCAAAAGCGCTCACGCCAAATGTGTTTATTGGGGTGAAAAACCAGCGCGGCGTTCCATAAACGCGCCAGCCCGCGCAGTGAAGCATCCACGGGCAGCACTTCGCCGCATTCCTGCGCCAGCGCGCGCGCGAAATAGCCATATTTGACGTGCGCGGCAATATCGCGCTCCAAATCGCCCACCAGCGCCAGCAGAATGCGCGCGCGGCGAATCTCAGTCATGCAGTTCTCCACGGCGCTGGGCGCGTTTCCACTGCGTCTTTTGGCCGCGCGTAAGAAAGCGCCAAAATCCGCGCAGGGCAGCCCAATTGCTGTTGACCAAAAACGAGGCCAGGTAAAAAAGTTTACCAATTCGACCTCGCTCGCCAATAAAATTTCCCAGCAGCGCCGCCAGATAAAAAACAATCTGGGCGCCAAAAGCCAGCCAGTTCCATGGAGCCGCCAGCCACAGCCAGGCGGGCGAGGCGGCGGGCGGCCAAATCAGGGCCGAGAGGGCGGTCAGCAGGGCGAAAATCATAAAAAACGGAACCAGCGGGCGGGTGTATTTGTGTGAGACAAGCTGCCACAGCCAGAGCGGACGGTTAAAGGGCAGGGTTTGCGCTGAGCGCGCCATCATCTGATAGCGCCCGGCGACGATGCGCGCGCGGCGTTCAACTTCATCTTGCGCCGAGGCGGAAACTCGCTCAAAGGATTGCGCCTGCGGCACATACACCATGCGGTAGCCACGGCGTAAAACCTGGGTCATCAAAAAATAGTCATCGTTGATGATTTCACGCGGCGGCGAAACGTAGAGACTGCGGCGCATGGCGTTGGCCTCGCCCGCCGCGCCGGTGGCGCAGCCCAGGCGGGTTTCTTGTTTTTTGAGCCAGGATTCATATTTCCAGTACGCGCCTTCCGAATCGCCGAGCGCGCCGTCGCCTTCGATGACGTATTTCGCGCCGCCGGTTGCGCCCACGCTTGGGTCGCCAAACGGGGCGACCAGGGCGCGCAGCGCGCCAGAGTTGTATAAATTATTGGCGTCCGACATCAATAAAATTTCGCCGCGGGCTTTTTGCAGGGCGTGGTCAATGGCGGCCATTTTTCCGCCGCGCTCCGGGCGGAAGGAAAGTTCCACACCGCGCGCGGCGTAGCCGGCCACGATGGCCTCCGTGCCGTCATTCGAGCCGTCAGCGGCGACCAAAATTTGCAGTTTTTCACGCGGATATTCCAGGGCCAGGCTGTTTTCCAATTTTTCGGCAATGACGGCTTTTTCGTTGTAGGCGGCAATCAGCAGGGTGACGGTCGGCTCGTAGGGCGGAAAAGGCGCAGGGGCAGCTTTCAGGCGGGCCAGCAGGGCCACAATCAGCGGGTAAAGGACGTAGGAGTAAAGAATGAAGAGAACGGAAAGCCAGAAGAGGAGAGTCATTTCTGCCTGCCCGCGAGAAGGGATTGGTACAAGGCCGCCAGTTTATCGGCGGTTTGATGCAGGGAATAGCCCGTCAAAATCGTCCCGCGCCCGGCCTGGCCGAGCGCCTGGCGCAGCAGCGGATTGGTCAGCGTCACTTCCAGCGCGTTTTGCAGCGCGGGCA
>JAVHNW010000194.1:0-3059 GCA_036169755.1 bacterium
GCGGCATCCTGCGGCAGGCGAAAGCCAGCCACCCTCACCGCGCCCAGGCTGGGGCGTGAAAGCGAGGCGAGAATGCGCAGGAAGGTGGTTTTTCCCGCGCCGTTGGGCCCCAACAGGGCGACAAATTCTCCCGGCTGAACGGAAAAGTTGACTCCGCGCAGCACGGTTTTCAGGCCGAAGCGTTTCACCAACTGACGGACTTCAATCATCGCGGGCGCTCATTCGGCTAACCGGCTTTCAGCAGCGCCTTCAACTCGGCGCGGCGCGCGCGATAGGCATCTTCAGAAATATTGCCCGCTTTGAACTGGTCTTCCAGCGCGATAATCGCATCCAGAATTTCATCCTCGCTGGCAAATTCTTCTTCGTCCACCGCAGAATCATCCTGCGCGCGGCGGTCACGCCAGAAGAGGTAGCCGCCCAGCCCAATCAGCACCAGGCCAAGCACGCCCACGCCGATCAAAATATTGCGCGTGCTATCGGCGCCAGCCGCGGGCGCGGCAGCGGCGGAGGTCTGCGGCGCGCCAGAAATCTTGAGCGTCAGGGTCTTGCCCGCCACAAAACCAGTAGATTGGTACACCTGGAACTGCGTGCCGCCCATATCCTGCACGCCGCTGTCAGTCAAATTTTCACCGGTCACTTTAATGCCCGGCTGAGCCAGCACCGAGAACGTGGAAACCGGCATATTAAACTGCTGAGTAAATTCCACTGCCGGGCCGGAAATGAAATTGCTTTTGACGTAGGGCAGGTCAAAAGCGTAGGCCAGCTGATACTGCTGGCTGCCCGGCGTAACGCTCATCGTATCGGCAAAACCATCCGCGGTTTGCAGGTAACGCCCGCCCAGCGCGCCATCTTGAAATTGCAAATTGGAATAACCCGCTGGCAGGTTGAACTGCAGCACCGGAGCGCCTTCACTGGCGCCGACCACGCTCTTGGTGCCGGGGTTGGAAACCACATAAAATTCAATCACCGTGACCACGTCGGGAGTGCTGAAATCGAGCAAAAAATGCAGTTGGTCGGCCACCAACCCGGATGCATCGGTGCTGGTGTCATAGACCGTCACCGGCAAGTCGAGCGTATTTTTGCCATCTTCGGCGAACAACACTTCCGAACCATATTTCGTGCCGAGGTAGACCACGCTGACGTTGAAGGCGCGGCCAACCGGAGCCTCGACCCCGGCAAAAGTGAAGGAGCCATCGCTTTGCAATGCGCCATCGGTTGTCAAAATTTCAGCAAACTGGCCGTTGGTGGTGTCGTGGCTGTAGCCGTGCAGAGTTACCACCAGGTCGGCGGGAATTTTTCCACCAGAACCATTGCTGATTTTGCCGGAAATTGTGATCGCTGCCACCGCGGGCGTGGCCGAGGCGGCGGAGGTCGCTTCGGCGCTGGCAGTCGCTTGCGGAGAAGCCGCCGCGTCAACGGCGGGGGATGCGGCGGGCGTGGCCGATTCTGCGCCGGAGGCGGTCGGCTGCGCGGCGGCAGAGTCAGTCGCCGCCGGGGCCGGGGTCGCCGTTTCAGGCGCGGAGGGCGTGGCGGTGGCGGGCATCACAGTCGGGGTCGCGGCAGCGGCCAGGGCATTCGGCGCGCCAAAAGTTCGGGAGACGAGATAATCGGCCACGGCGCGGCGCGCGGCCTCGTCCAGGGTCAATTCAAAGCCCGGCATTCCCGGCGCAATCCCCTTGCTGACGAAGCGGAAAATATCATTTTTGCTCAATTTGGCCAGCAGCGCCGGGTCAGACAAATCGGCGTTTGCCACGCCAGAGCCATCCGGGCCGTGACATTCGGCGCAGGTGGTCACAAAAACCTGCTGTCCGGCGGCGATATTTTCCGGTTTCACGCTGAGCGACATGGCGTAGGCGACAACGTCCCAGCGTTCCTGGTCGTTGAGGCTGATGAAGGGCGGCATCATTTGATCCATGCGGCCCTGGGTGACGATGGTGAACCAATCGGCGGGGATGGCGCCCTCGGCGATGGCGGCCAGGCCGAGGGTCGGAACCGTGACCGGTAGTTGGGCGGCCTTTTCGCCGTCACCCAGGCCGGTTGCGCCGTGGCAGGGGGCGCATTTTTCTGCAAAAATAGCGGCGCCATTAGCCAGATCGGGGGCGTTTTGCGGGTAGAGCGGGCCGATGGCGGGGGCCGGGGTGGGCGAAACATAGCCAGGCGGCGGGGTAATGTCGTCCGCCAGGGTGCAGCCTGCCAGGGCGAGGGTCAAAATTGCAAAAAGTAAGAGGAAACGAGTTTTCATGGGAAAATTTTTCTATCCAGAGGTGAATTATTTCAGGCTTTTGCCGCAGTGCGGGCAAAATTTATCGGCGCGGGAGATGGGTTTGCCGCATTTGGCGCAAAAGCCAGCCGATTTATCGGCGCGGGCGGCGCGGCGGGCGGCGAGAATATCTTCCAGCGCGTCATCTTCGTTGACGGCGGCGACCGGAGCGGCAGCCGGGAGGCCGATGGCGGCATCCGCGCGGCGGGCGGCAACCGCGGCTTCGACACGCGATTCGGCGCCGCTGGTGTTGGCCGAGGCTTGGAAGGCGTCCAGGCGGCGCAGGGCGGCGGCGGCGCGCTGCAGCAAATCGGCGCGGGTGGCGGGGTAGTCATCGGCGGGGACTTTGCCGAGGGTGTAGTCAAAATCCAATTCCTGCAGGGTCATAATCAGGCGGTCGCGGTCGGCCAGCAGGGAGGAAAGTTCGTGTTCTGCGGGAGATGCCACGCTGATGCGGCTGTGTTCCCAAAACGGGCGGGCGACAAAAAAGACCACGCCCAAAATAACGGCCAAAAGGAGGAGAACTGCGCCAATATCCATGAGCCACCTATTTAGACAAAATCGAGTCGATTATTTGGTGAATTTGGGCTTCTGATGAGAAGGGGCCAATTTGGGCATATTGCAAAACGCCGTTGGCGTCAATGAAATAGGTTTCAGGAACGCCCTTGATGCGGAAAAATTGCGAGATTTTTGTGCCCAGGTCGGGGCCGTTGGGGTAGGTAATGCCAAATTTCGCCAGGTAGCCGCGCGCTTCGGGTTCGGTATCCACATAATCCGCGCCGATGAAGATGACCTTGCC
>JAVHNW010000195.1:0-3040 GCA_036169755.1 bacterium
CACCATGAACCCAGAGCCAATGCACGCCTTCCTGGACGCTTTCGTCATCGGCGAGGGCGAGGAAGTCATTCATGAAATTGTGGAGGCCGTCAAAACCTGGAAAAGCGGGCAGGCGAAAAATCGAAAAGCGCTTTTGCTCAGCCTGGCAAAAATCCCCGGCGTGTACGTCCCCTCGCTCTACGAGACAAGCTATCAGGATGACGGAACCATTCTGCAGACGAGTCCGCTCACGCCCGCAGCGCCGAAAAAAATCGTCAAGCGCATGGTCGCCAAACTGCCTCCCCCACCAATTAAATTCATCGTCCCCAACATTGAAAGTGTTCACAACCGCGCCAGTGTCGAAATCATGCGCGGCTGCACGCGCGGCTGCCGTTTTTGCCAGGCCGGAATGATTGTGCGCCCGGTGCGCGAGCGCAGCGTAGACGAGGTGCTGGCCGCCGCCGAGGCCGCCATCGCCAACACCGGTTTTGAAGAACTGGCGCTGCTTTCGCTTTCCTCGTCTGATTACAGCCACATCGTAGAACTCGTCACCCGCCTGGGGGAAAAATTTGAAGGGCGGCACCTGGCGATTGGCCTGCCCTCGCTGCGCATCGAATCGGTTTCGGTGGATTTGATGGATAAACTGCGCGACCAGCGCAGTTCCGGCTTTACGCAGGCGCCCGAAGCCGCCAGCGAGCGCATGCGCCGCATCATCAACAAATTCATCCCCGATGAAGAAATTCTCGCCACCGCGCGCGAAATTTACAGCCGCGGCTGGAGCACGCTCAAATTGTATTTTATGATTGGGCATCCCAGCGAAACGCTGGACGATGTGCAGGCCATCGCCGACCTGTGCAAACGGGTCATCGCCGAGGGGCGCAAAGCGATTGGCGCAAAAGCCAAACTGAACGCCGGGGTCAGCACTTTTGTTCCCAAACCGCACACGCCTTTTCAATGGGTCAGTTCCGACAGCGATGAACAAATCCGCGCCAAACAGGCCTTGCTGCGCCGCGAACTGCGCGACCGCAACATCAAACTTTCGCTGACCGAACCGCAAGACAGCCTGCTGGAAGCCTGGCTGGCGCGCGGCGACCGGCGCATGAGCGAAGTCATTTTCAGCGCCTGGGAAAACGGCGCCAAATTTGACGCCTGGAACGATGAACGCCGCTTTGAAAGCTGGTCGGCAGCCTTCGCCAAACACGGCCTCGACCCGGCTTTCTACACGCAGCGCGCGCGCCGCCTGGACGAAGTTTTCCCCTGGGATCACATTTCCAGCGCGGTGCGCAAAGAATACCTCTTTCAAGATTTCCGCATGTCGCTCGAAGGCGAAATCCGCGCCGACTGCCGCCAGCAGTGCTACGCCTGCGGCATCTTGCCCACCTTCAACGCCCTGCGCCGCGAAAATTCCGGGGATTATTGGAAATGCCCGGAAGTAAAAGCGGCGGGCGTCCGCCCATAATCCCCTCCACACCCCATGCCCATTCTCACCGATTTTCTCGTCTCGCTGCCCGCCGGAACCGTGATTTTTATGAGCGTCCTGCTTTTTGGAACGCTGCTGCGCCGACTGGCTTTTTTTGCCCCCTGGATGGATTTGCTGCCGCTGATACTTTCAGCCCTGCTGGTCGGCGCGCTGCTGCGCCTGATTCGCCCCAGCCGCGCCAGCCTGACGGCGCTCTTCGCCGGGTTGGTAACGGCGGCCTATTTTCTCTACCTGCGCTTCAACGCCCACCCCGGCGACGCCTTCAACCCGCTCATTTTCGGCGCGCCGGGAGCGCTGCTGGCCCTGTTGGGCGTGGTAGCCGGAGCGCAGATTACTCTTTTACGCAAACCAGCCCCTTGAGATAGGCGCCCTCCGGGAAGTGAATCGAAACCGGATGGTCGGGGCCTTGCTCCAAATGTTCCACAATCTGCGCCTCCACCCCGGCATCCAATGCCGCCGAGGCGACAATTTTCTGAAAAAGCGCCGCGTCAATGCCACCCGAGCAGGAAAACGTGACCAAAATTCCGCCGGGGCGCAGCAATTTGAACGCCAGGCGATTAATGTCTTTGTAGCCGCGCGCCGCCTTCTCAGCCTGGGCGGCGGTTGGCGCAAATTTTGGGGGGTCGAGGATGATTAAATCCCAGGCGCGATTCTGGTCCCGAAATTTACGCAGGGCGGTGAAAACATCCGCTTCGAGCCATTCCAACGCCCCGGGCAGGAAGCCATTTATTGCGGCATTTTCCTGGCCGAGCGCCAGGGCATCCGCAGAAGAATCCACCGAAAGGACGTTTTTTGCGCCGCCTTGCGCGGCGTGCAGGCTGAAGCCGCCGGTGTAGCAGAAGCAATTTAATACCTCGCGCCCGGCGGCCAACTGCCCCACCCGGCGGCGATTGAGGCGCTGGTCGAGGTAAAAGCCGGTTTTATGGCCGTGTGCCACGTCCACCAAAAACGTCAGACCGTCTTCGTCAATCGTCAGGCGCGTGTCGGGCAAACTGCCGCGCAGCAAACCCACGCGCGGCGCGAGGCCTTCCAGTTGGCGCACATCGGCATCTGAACGCTCGTAAATGGCGCTGACGCCGCTCACTTCCAGCAGCAGGTCGGCCAGGGTTTCGCGCCAAAACTCCGCGCCAGCGGTCAAAATTTGCAGGACGAGCACCGCGCCGTAGCGGTCAACCACCAGGCCGGGGATGCCGTCCGATTCCGCGTGGAGCAGGCGCAGCGCGGCAGAGTCCGCTGCCAGCCGGGCAGAGTCGCGCGGGGAAAAATTCCAGGCGGCGCGGCGCTCCAGCGCGTTCTGCATTTTGCGGCGGAAAAAAGCGGCGTCCACTGCCTCGCCGGGGTCAAAAGTCCAGACGCGGGCGCGGATTTGGGAACTGGGGCTGTAGGCGGCGCGCGCCAGAAATTCGCGGCGCGAGGAAAGGATTTCCACCGTTTCGCCGGAGGCGGGGCTGCCGATGATTTCTTGCACGGCGCCGGAAAAGACCCAGGGGTGGCGGCGCAGCAGCGATTTTTCGCGGTCGGGTTTCAGCAGGATGGCGTTCATGGGCTGAGTTTATCATGGAGGTGGTATCATCGGGCATC
>JAVHNW010000196.1:0-3028 GCA_036169755.1 bacterium
ATTTTTTCGTCAACCGCTACTGGACCTACAATGACATCTAGCCCGACAATTATTCCGCTCTACACCACTCGCGGCGATGCAGAAGCCTTTCTGGTTTACCCCTACATTTACAACCGCCAGGGCGAATGGGTGGGCTTCGTCACCCCCGCGCGCGAGGTCTACTCCGTGCTGGGCAACTTCATCGGCGAACTCGCCATCGACAGACGCATCCTGCGCCCGCGTTCCATGACCAGCGAAGACAAACCCCGCCAAACCCCGCCCGCCAAACCGCCGCGCCTGCGCCTACCCTCCGGCATTCCCCTGCCGCCGCTGATGCGCGAACTGCCCCACAGCCAGGTGGACGTGCTGGAAGACGAGCCAGAACGCCTGCACACGCTCGACTCGGGCGAAATGCGCCAGGACATGGATTAAAAATGCTCCGCTGGCAAGACCCCGCCCCGCTGGCAAAAAATAATGCCCTGCAAGACTTGGGGCTGACTCCGCGCCTGAGAAATTTCCTGCTCCGGCGCGGAATCGACTCTGCCGCCGCCGCGCGCGCCTTCCTCGACCCGCAGCACGCCCCCGCCGCCCCAGCCTTCGACCTGCCCGACATGGAACAGGCCGCCGCCCGGCTGAAAACAGCCATCCGCAACGGCGAGCGCATCCTCATCTGGGGCGATTTCGACGTGGACGGCCAAAGCTCCACCGCCCTGCTGGTCGAAAGCCTGACCGCCCTCGGCGCAGTCGTCAGTTACCACATTCCAAACCGCCAGCGCGAATCGCACGGCATCCGCCCCGAGGTAATGGAAAACCTGCTCGCCGAGCGTCAGCCCGCCCTGATTCTGACCTGCGACACCGGCAGTTCGGCGCACGAAGGAATCACGCTGGCAAAAAACCACGGCGTTGAAGTCATCGTCACCGACCACCACGAACTACCCGCCAGCCTGCCGCCCGCCGACTGGCTGATTAATCCGCGCCGCCTGCCCGATGACCACCCCCTCGCCAGCCTGGCCGGGGTTGGCGTGGCCTTCAAACTGGCCGAAGCGCTCGGCGCCGACACCGCGCCCCTGCTCGACCTGGCCGCGCTCGGCCTGGTGGCTGATGTGGCCCTGCTGCGCGGCGAAACCCGCGCCCTGGTTCAACGCGGCCTGAAAAGCCTGCAAAACACCACCCGCCCAGGCCTGCTCGCCATGCTGGCGCTGGCCGATATCAAAGCCGCCACGCTGACCGAAAGCGGAATCGGATTCACCCTGGCCCCGCGCCTGAACGCGCTGGGCCGCCTGAGCGATGCCACCCCGGCAGTCGAACTGCTCACCACCCACGACGAATCTCGCGCAAAACTGCTGGCGCAAAACCTGGAAGAACTCAACCTGCAGCGGCGACACCTCACCCGGCAAGTCACCGCCGGAGCCGAAAGTTTGCTGCGCCAATCGCCCGAACTGCTGAGAGAGGCCGCCATTGTCCTGCACCACCCCCAGTGGCCCAATGGCATTCTCGGCATCGCCGCCAACCAGCTGGTGGAACGCTACCAAAAACCGGTCATTCTCTTTTGCGGCGAAGACCCTCTGCGCGGTTCAGCGCGCTCCATAGACGGCATTCACATCACCAACGCCATCGCCGCCTGCCACCTGGCGCCCAACAGCTTCGGCGGGCACCCCATGGCCGCCGGGCTTTCTCTGCCAGCCGCCGAATTGGAAAATTTTCGGCGCAACCTGGCCCGCGCCATCCGCGCCCAAAACAACGGAAATCTGCCTGACGCCGCGCTGCCCATCGAAGAATGGCTGACACTGGCCGAAATTTCGCTCGACCTGGCGCGCGAAATGCAGCAGCTCGCCCCGTTTGGCGCGGGCAACCCGGCCCCCATCTTTGCCTCGCGCGGCCTGACGCTGAAGCAGGACATCAATAATTTTGGCAAAACGCGCGAACACCGCAAATTAATGGTCGCCGATGACAACGGCGCCGAACAAAGCCTGATGTGGTGGGGCGGCGCAGACGAAAACCCGCCCGAAGGCCGCTTCGACCTGGCCTACACGCTGCACGCTGGAACGTGGAAAGGACAAAATCAACTGACGCTGGAACTGACAGACTGGCGCCCGTCAGAAGAAACGCCGCTGGAAATTCACACCGCGCCGACTGTGATTGACCTGCGTCAGACGCCAGACCCGCAGACAGCGCTCAGCGGCTGGCAAAACTCGGCCCCGGCTGCAATTTTATGGGCCGAAGGCGAAGAACACAAAATCCTGCCCGGCGCCCTCAGCCGCCAAAAACTTACCCGCGCCGACACCCTCCTGATTTGGACAACTCCGCCAGACGGCGCCAGCCTGCGCCAGGCGCTGGAGGCCACCCAGCCCCAGCGGGTGGTGATTTTCGGGCAGCCGCCCGCCTCGCCCGAAGCCGGGCAATTTCTGCGCCTGCTGGCGGGAAAAATTAAATTCGTCATCCACCAAAAAAACGGCCTGACCAGCCTGAGCGAATTGGCCGCGGCCTGCGCTCAAACAGAAAACGCCATCCGCTGGGCAGTGAAATATCTTTCGGCCAGCGGCCAACTTTCAGCGGAATGGCTCGCCGATGGGCAAATCCGCCTGCAGGCCGCCTCCGCCGCGGCAGACGATGCGGCCAAAGGGCAGGCTTTCTCCAATTTGCAAAAAGGCCTGCAAGAAAGCGCCGCCTATCGCGCCAATTTTTACCAGCAGGATTTGCCCAAATTGCTTGACTTTCACCGGAACATCGCATAAAATCGCGCCCATCAAAAACGCTGACAAGGACGAGTACGCTTCAAGGCGATTTTCAGAGAGATTGGCGCTGTGGTGTGAGCCGGTCAAATGCGCGGAAGCCGAATGGACCTTCGAGTTGCGAAGAGAAAGCCGTCAGGCAAGTACCAGAGACGGGAACTGCGCCCGTTACCCCGCAGAGTTTCTTAGCCGAATAACCGGCTAGCAAACTACAAGAGTGACGCTGGCTTTTCCCCTGTGTGCATCACGCAGGGATTTTTTATTAAAAGCGGGCGTTGAATTTGGGTGGCACCACGAGACTCCCCTCTCGTCCCAAC
>JAVHNW010000197.1:0-14796 GCA_036169755.1 bacterium
CGGAAATTCAACCGCTCGACTTTCAAACCGCGTTAACCTACGCGCTGCTAAAAGTTGAAAAGGGCGACATTCAAAGCTCGTGGAGTGACGCCCTCGTCACCAGCGCGGGGGATGTCGTTCCCTACCAGTTTGCGCTGGAAGAAGGCATGTTCCTGGAAAAACGCCAACTGCTGCTGAATATTCCCGCCGAGGCAATCTTCCGCGCCTTCAGCGGAATCGGCGGCACGCGCGGCTGGATGTACATGGATTGGGCCTGGGCCATTCGCGGCTGGATGGACAAACTCGTCGGCGGAGTCGGCCTGCGGCGGGGGCGGCGCCACCCAAACGAGATTCGCGCCGGAGAGTCGCTCGACTTCTGGCGCGTGGAAGCCCTGACCCCCGGCTATTTTATGCGCCTGCGCGCCGAAATGAAAGTTCCCGGCGGCGCCTGGTTGGAATTTCAGGTAACGCCCCAGGAAAACGGCAAAAACCTCTTTGCGCAAACGGCTTATTTCGCGCCGCGCGGGCTGTTCGGTTATTTGTATTGGTACGCCATGTGGCCGTTTCACCGTTTTATTTTCGATGGCATGATTCAAAAGTTGGCCGAACGGGCGCGAAAAATTGGCGGGTTATAGTCTTTGAACGGCAGCGATAAACGCCCATGACTTTCTCTCCTTCTACAGTTCTCGTCAGCGGCGCAAGCGGCTACATTGCCAGCCGCTTAATTCCGCGGCTTTTGGCGCAGGGCTACCGCGTGCGCTGCCTGGCGCGCAGCCCACAGCGCCTGCGCGCGCGCGCCTGGTTTTCGCAAGTCGAAATCGTCATCGCCGATGTGACCCGCGCCGAAAACCTGACCGAGGCCATGCGCGGGGTCAGCGCCGCCTACTATCTCATTCACAGCATGGCCGCCGGGCATGGCTATCCCCAGGTAGACCTGCAATCTGCGCATAATTTTGCCGCCGCCGCCAAAAGCGCCAACGTGGAACACATCATTTACCTGGGCGGATTGGCCGACCCCGCCGAGAAACTGGCCCCACACCTGCGCTCACGCATCGAAACCGGCCAGGCGCTGCGCGAGGCGGGCGTTCCCGTCACCGAATTTCGCGCCGGAGTGATTGCCGGGCCGGGCAGCGTCTCGTTTGAAATGATTCGCTTCCTGGCGGAACAATTTCCGCTGATGGTGGGGCCGCGCTGGCTGAAACATCGCTCTCAGCCGATTGCCACCAGCGACATCATCGAATATTTATTGGCGGCGCTGGTCACCCCGGCCTGCTGCGGCGAAATTGTGGAACTGGGCTGTGAAACCCCGCGCAGCTACATCGAAGTCATGGCCGAGTACGCGCGCCTGCGCGGTCTCAAACGCGCCGCGCTGCTGCTGCCTTTTATCCCGCCCTGGTTGATGGCTTTCGTCATCGCCAAACTGACCCCGGTCGAATTTTCGTACGCGCTGCCGCTGGTCGAAGGCCTGCAAAATGACAGCCTGGTGAGCAATTCTGCCGCCCGGCGCTTGTTCCCGGCCATTGAGCCGCTGGATTACGCCGAAGCGGTGCGCCAGGCTTTGGCCGCGCTCGACCCGCGCCAGGTGGAGCGCAGCTGGCTGGATTCTGACCGGGAGAACGCGCGCCTGAAACGGGAAGGCTTTTTTGTGGATTATCGCAAAATTGACCCGGAGCAAGGCCTGCCAAACTTTCCGCTGGCGGGCGGCTGGGAAACGGTGGAAACCCTTCCGCCGGGTGGCTTTTTGCTGAAGGCGGGCGGAGGCCTGCCGGGCGGTTTGTGGCTGGAGCGGCGCGAGTCGCCGACAGGCCACATCTTCCAAACCGTATTTTTTGCCCCAAAAGGGCTGCCCGGCTTTTTCTACTGGTTTTTACTGCGCTTTTGGCTGTGATTGTTCGAACAGGGCGCGCCAGCCGGTCAACAGCGCAGCGTGCAGGTCATCATTTTTGGGGGCGGTCAGCGGCGCGCCGATGTAAATTTGTACGCGCAAAGGCGCCAGGTTGAACAGCAGCTGCGCCAATAGCTGCAGGGCGGCGCCCAATTTTTCGCGCTCTTCGCGGCTTTTTTTGAGGCGGGTCAGCGGATGTTTGACCGCCTTTTCCCACAAAACACCACGCACCAACACGGGAAAAATTTGTGTTTCTGGCGCAAGTCGCCGAAAAATGGCGGCGGAATCGCTCCAACCGCCCAGGGCAACGAGCGCGCCGGGGTAAACCGCCGGGTCTGGGTCAATTTTCCCGGCGGGAAAAGTCAGCGCGGCGCCGCCGTTTTTGAGGTGGGCGGCGGCCTGGCGGAGGGCGCTCGATCTTTCGGCGGGGCTTTCACCGAGGAAAAACAGAGAACGGCTGGTATTGGTCAACTTTTGCAAAAAGGGGCGCCGCAGGGCGATGATTTTTAAATCGGGGCGGGCGAGGGCGGCAAAAAGCGCCAGCGTATCCACCATGCCGGGGTGATTGGAGAGAAACAGGGCCGGGCCGCTGGCGGGGACGTTTTCGGCGCCGAAGATTTCCAGGCTGGCAGCGTAGTCGCGCAGGGCCAGGCGGGCAGCCTGCGCCAGGCCGGTTTCTGCCACTTGCGCGTCAAAGGCGGCCATGCGGCGGGCAAATTTTTCGGCGGGGGCGCGAAAGACGCGGCGCAGGGCGGCATTCAGCGCAGGAAAATCCTGCCAGCCGAAGGAAGTTACCAGGTCGTCGAGGTTGATTTCGGTCAGGGCGGCGATTTCGTTCACGCGGGCGATTATACCTGTTTGAGGGGCGACTTCTTCCGGCGGCAACTCAATACGATATAATAGAAATATCGCCAGAAATTTCCCCGCAGGAGGTAAGCATGATTAAAGATTTGCTCAAAGACGCAGAAAATCGAATGCGCGGCGCGGTTCACGTGCTGGAAAGTGATTTTTCCACCATCCGCACCGGGCGCGCCAACCCGGCCCTGGTGGAAAAACTGCACGTGGAATATTACGGCGCCGAAACGCCGCTGCTGCAGCTGGCTTCCATCAGCGTGCCAGAGCCGCGTTCGTTATTAATTAAACCGTTTGATAAAAGCACGCTCAAGGCGATGGAAAAAGCGATTCTGGCCTCCGATTTGGGGCTGACGCCCAACAACGATGGGCAGGCGATTCGGCTGAATTTGCCGCCGCTGACGGAGGAGCGCCGCCGCGACCTGGTGAAGCAGGTTCATCACCGGCTGGAAGAGGCGCGAGTCGCCCTGCGCAACATCCGCCGCGATGTTTTGAAAGATATGAAGGATTTTGAAAACGAAAAAATGATTTCGGAAGATGACCTGAAGCGCGGCGAAGATGAAGTGCAAAAATTGATGGAAAAAATTGCGGCAGATGTCGAAAAAACTGGACAGCGCAAAGAACACGAAATTATGGAAGTGTGACTTTCCCTTTTTCTCTATGAGCCTTCCTTCTGCTGAAAAACTTCCGAAACACGTTGCCATTATTATGGATGGCAATGGCCGTTGGGCGGTCAAGCGCGGTCTGCCGCGCCTGGCGGGGCATCGCGCCGGAACGGAGAATTTGCGCCGCATCATTCGCGCCTGCGTTGAATTTGGCGTGCGCTACCTGACGATTTACGCCTTCTCCACCGAAAACTGGGGACGCCCGCGTGAGGAAGTGGATGGGCTGATGCACATTTTGGAAGATGTGATTGACCACGAGTTGAATGAACTCAATCAGCAGGGCGTGCAAATTCGACACATTGGGCGGCTCGACCAGTTGGCGCCCTCCATTCAAAAAAAAGTGATTGACGCCGTCAGCGTGACACAGGGCAATGACCGGCTGGTGCTAAACGTGGCCTTCAACTATGGCGGGCGCGATGAAATCGTCCACGCCATTCAGCAAATCATTGCGGCGGGAATCCCCGCCGAGGCGGTGACGCCCGAACTGGTTTCGGGCTACCTTTACACGGCGGGCGTTCCCGACCCAGATTTAATCATCCGCACTTCGGGCGAACTGCGCATCAGCAATTTTCTCATCTGGCAGGCGGCCTACGCCGAATGGTTTGTGACCCCCATCTACTGGCCGGATTTTGGCAAGGAAGAATTCCGCAAAGCGTTGGACGCCTTCGCCAACCGCGACCGGCGCTACGGCAAAGTCAACGAGCCGGAGAGCAACAATGCTTAAGCGCACCCTGACGGCGCTCGGCATTTTGTCAATCGGTTTACCGGCGCTGATGGTTGGGGGAATTCCCTACTTTTTGATTATCGTCTTTTTCATTCTGACCGCCGCCCGTGAATACATTCAGATGTTTACGCTGGTGGAATATCAGCCCGCGCGCGCCCTGCTGTTGGCGAGCGTTTTTGCCCTGCTGCTGGTGCGCAACTGGTGGCCCGAATACAGCGTTGCGCTGTATGTGGCGTTGATTTTCGCCAGCATGGCCTGGCATCTGTGGCGCTACGAGCGCGGACGCGACCGCGCCGCGCTGGATTTTGCCATCACAAGCGCCGGGCTGACCTACCTCGGCTGGTTGGGCGCCTACCTGCTCGACCTGCGCAATTTACCAGATGGCGCCTGGTGGGTTTTCTGGGTGCTGCCTTCTGTCTGGCTGGGCGACACCGGCGCCTACGCCATCGGCGCGGCCTACGGCAAACACAAAATGTCACCGCGTCTCAGCCCCAAAAAATCGTGGGAAGGCTTCTGGGCGGGCGTTTTCACCGCCGGGCTGAGCGGCGCTTTTCTGGCCTATTGCTACTCCACCTGGGGGCCGCTTCACCTTTCCCTGGCTCAGGGCGCCCTGCTGGGAATTTTGCTCGGCCTGCTGACGCCGCTCGGCGATCTGGGCGAGAGCATGTTCAAACGTCAGGCGCACATGAAAGATTCCGGTGACGTCATCCCCGGTCACGGCGGCGCATTTGACCGCATCGATTCCTGGCTGTGGGGCGCACCCATCGGCTACTTCTTTATCCTCTGGTTCATCTTTTAATACAGGAGAAACTCATGGATCACGAACCGACTCGTAACCTGGCGCTCGACCTGGCGCGCGTCACCGAAGCCGCCGCGCTGGCCGCTGGCCGCTTCATGGGCCGCGGCGACAAAGAAGCCGCCGACAAAGCCGCCGTCGACGCCATGCGCCTTGTGCTGAACAGCATGGAAATTCGCGGTGTGGTGGTCATCGGCGAAGGCGAAAAGGACGAGGCGCCCATGCTTTACAACGGCGAACACGTCGGCGGCGAACACTCTGGCCTGGAAGTGGACATTGCCGTAGACCCAATTGACGGCACCCGCCCGCTGGCCTTTGGCCGCACCAACTCCATTTCCACTGTAGCGATTGCCCCGCGCGGCACCATGTTCGACCCCGGGCCCTTCGTCTACATGAACAAAATCGCCGTTGGGCCAGAAGCCAAAGGAAAAATAGACATCGAACTGCCCGTTTTGGACAACCTGAAAGCGATTGCCAAAGCCAAAGGCAAACTGCTGGAAGATTTAACCTGCATCATCCTCGACCGTCCGCGCCATGACGAATTGGTAGCCGAAATGCGCCGCGCGGGTGTGCGCATTCGCCTCATCCCCGATGGCGATGTGGCCGCCGCGCTGATGACGGCAGACCCCGATGCGGGCGTGGACGCGCTTTTTGGCGTTGGCGGCACACCCGAAGGCGTCCTCTCAGCCTGCGCCTTACGCGCCATGGGCGGCGAAATTCAGGGCAAACTTTTTGCGCGCAACGAAGACGAACTGCGGCGCGGACGCGAAGCGGGCTACGACTTTGACAAAATCCTGACGATGAGCGACCTGGTCGCCAGCGAGGATGTCTTTTTCGCCGCCACCGGCATCACCGATGGCGAACTGCTGCACGGCGTGCGCTACATGAGCGATGGCGCCAAAACCCAAACCCTGGTTGTGCGCGGGCTAACGGGAACCGTGCGCCAAATCACCGCCACTCACCGCTGGGACAAGCTCAAACGCCTGAGCGCGATTGACTATTAACGCTTGACAGGAATATCCCTCCTGCATATAATCCCCACTCGCTTTCCTCGTTAGCTCAATTGGCAGAGCGAGCGGCTGTTAACCGCTAGGTTCGAGGTTCGAGTCCTCGACGAGGAGCCTGAAGAAAAATCCCCGGAAAATTCCGGGGATTTTTGCATTTGGAATGCCCAAAAGATGGCAAGGTATAATCACCCAAAACTTGGAGCAGCCATGAAACTACTCAGCATAAACATAGGCCAGGCGCGCCCCGATCCGCGCAACCCATCCAAAACCAGCGGAATTTACAAAGAACCCGTAGCCGGAACCGTAACGATTTCAGCGTCCGGCCTGGAAAACGATGTCATCGTCTCCACCAAATACCACGGCGGCCCCGACCAGGCCGTTTATGTGTACACGCTCGAAGATTACGCCTGGTGGCGCGCCCAGCTGGGGCGCGACCTGCCGCCCGGAACTTTTGGCGAAAACCTGACCCTGGACGGGTTTTCCAGCGCCGATTTAACCATCGGCGACAAATTAACTGTCGGCGCAGTAACCTTGCAGGTCACGGCTCCGCGCATTCCCTGCGAAACCTTCGCCGCGCGCATGGGCGACCCGGCCTTCGTCAAAAAATTCCGCCACGGTGAGCGCCCCGGCGCCTACTGCCGCGTGCTCCAGCCGGGCCAGATTCAGGCAGGCGACCCGGCGCGGCTGGAACCCTTTCCCGGCGCCAGCGTGGGCCTGCTGGAAATTTACCGCGACTATTACGAGCCGCAAAAAAATACCGCCGCCATTCAACGCATTTTGGCCGCGCCCATCGCCAGCCGCATTCGCCAGAAAAAAGAAGAACAACTGCGCAGTGTGTTAGAATAAATGTGCTAAATGAAACCCATCCGCGCCTCCGAACTCGGTTCCTACCTGTACTGCCGCCGCGCCTGGGGCTACCGCCAAAAAGGATTTACCCCCAAGAATCAAGCCGAACTGGCCGCCGGGACGGAATTACACCGCCGCCACGGACGCAGCGTGCTGGCGGCGGGCCTCTGGCGCGCCTCGGCCTGGGCCTTGCTGCTGGCAGCCCTGATTACCCTGATGGCGTACCTCACCTCCGCATTACTGGCGCAATTTTGACATGTATCTCGCCCTGGCATTTTTGCTTTTCCTCGGATTCGTTTTTCTGCTCTGGCAGGCAAATCGCGCCCAAAAGGCGGCGGGCCTGCCCGGCGGAAGAGTCATTTACAGCGACACGCGCGCCTGGGGCGAAGTCGCCAAACCGCTCTACGATGCCGCGCTGGGGCTGACCGGCAAACCAGATTATCTGGTGGAAACCAACAGCCAGATCATCCCGGTGGAGGTCAAAACCGGCAAAACGCCGTCCGCGCCGTATGACTCGCACATTTATCAAATCGCCGCCTACTGCCTGTTGGTCGAAAAAACAATGGGCAAACGCCCGCCCTACGGCATCATCCACTATCCAGAGCGCGATTTTGCAGTAGACTATACCCATGACTTGGAAAACGCCCTGCTCGACACCCTGGCGGAAATGCGCCGCGATGAGCGTAAAAGTGAAATTCCCCGCTCACATGAAAGCCCCGCCCGCTGCGCCCGCTGCGGCTTCGCCGAACTTTGCGAAGAAAAACTGTAACCAACCGCCGAATCATCCATCAGCGTCATAAGCGCCCACCATGTTTCCCATTCCCCAGCGCATCGTCATCACCGGCCACCCCAAATTGGCCGAATCGCTACAGGAGGCCGCCCGCATCGCCGATTTTTTGCGCGAGCGCGGCCTGGAAACGCCCTTCGGCTCACTGTACGAAGAAAAACTGCGCAAGCGCGTCCATGCTGGAGAATTTGACTTGATGATAGCCCTCGGCGGCGATGGAACCATGCTGCGCGCCGCGCATCTCTGCGCCCCGCACGGCCTCCCGGTTTTGGGAATCAACAAAGGCCGCCTGGGTTTCCTTTTTCAGGTGGAAGCAAGCGGCTGGGAAACCCTGCTGCAACGCCTGCTGACCGGCGATTTTTGGGTGGAGAAACGCATGATGCTGCGCGCTGAACACCTGCGCTCTGGCGAAAACCTGGGAAACTGGCAGGCGCTGAACGATGTCGTGGTCGCCAGAGGACAGCACCTGCGCCCCATCCATATTTCTGCCAGCGTGGACGAACAATACCTGGCAACCTATGTCGCCGATGGGCTGATTTCCGCCACCGCCACCGGCTCCACCGCCTACGCCCTGGCCGCCGGGGGGCCAATCCTGCCGCCCGAACTGCGTAATATTCTCATTATTCCCATCGCCCCGCACCTTTCGGTAGACCGCGCCGTCGTCCTTTCCGAGGGCGTCACCGTCAGCATGACCATTCTCAGCGAAAACGCCATGATGAGCGTGGACGGCCAACTTCCCGTCAGCCTGGCCGAGGACGACCGCGTGGAAATCCGCGCCGGAGAATACGCCGCGCAATTTATCCGCTTTGGCGACCCCGGTTATTTTTATCGCAACCTGACCGCTCACATGAATCAAAATGTACCCCTGGAACAACCCCGATGAATGCACCCCTGACTTGTGCCAACCACCCCGGCGTGGAAGCCACCCTGCGCTGCAATCGCTGCGAAAAACCGATTTGCATCAAATGCGCCGTGCATACCCCCACCGGCTACCGCTGCAAAGAATGCGTGCGCGCCCAGCAAAAAAGCTTTGACACCACCCAGCCCGCCGATTATGCGCTCGGCGTGTTGACCGCCGCCATCGGCGCAGGCATCGGCGGTTTTCTCGTCAGCCTGGTGAGTTTCATCGGCTTTTTCGGCCTGCTGATTGTGCCAGCCGCCGCCGCCACCTTCGGCGCGGGAATCGCTGAAGCGGTGCGCCGCGTCACCGGGCGCAGACGCTCTCCTCTGCTTTTCCGGCTGATTCTGGCCGGGGTCGTCCTCGGCGCGCTGCCAGCGGCCCTGCTCCAGCTGCTGAGTTTTAATTTGTTCGGCATCGCCTTTCAGGCGATTTATATTTTCATCACCGCTTCCACCGTTTATTACCGCATTTCCGGCATCCAAATTCAATAACCAGCCTGCCAGGGTTGGAAATCTATCATTCCTCTCCCCTCCCCATTTTCCCATGCTCACTGAACTCCGCATCGAAAATTTTGCCATCATTGACAAGCTCCAGTTGGATTTTTCCTCCGGCCTGCTCATTTTTACCGGCGAAACCGGCGCGGGAAAGTCCATCATCATGGACGCGCTCGAAATGCTGCTCGGCGGGCGCGCCGAAGCGGGCGCGCTGCGCGCCGGAGCCGAACGCGCCAGCGTGGAGGGGATTTTCCGGCTGACGGGCGCCACCCAAAACGCCGTCAATGACATTTTGCGGCGCGAAGACCTGCTCGATGACGAAGCCTACCTGACCCTGGCGCGCGATGTGCGCCGCGAAGGCCGCTCCACTGCCCGCGTCAATGGGCGCGTGGTCAACGTCAGCCTGATGCGCGAAATCGGCGCCTTTTTGGTGGATATTCACGGGCAGACCGAACATCTCTCGCTGCTGGACGCGCGCAGCCACCTCGGGCTGCTCGATCGCTTCGCCAACGCCGAAAGCGCCCTCCACCACTATCGCCAAACCTACAACGCCCTGCAAACCCTGCGCCGCGAATTGAGCGAACTGCGCGCCGCTCAGGCCGACGCCCAGCGCCGCATTGAAATGCTCAGATTCCAGCTGGAGGAAATCGACTCGGCGCAGATTAAACCTGGAGAAGACGAAACGCTGCGCCAGGAACGCGACCGGCTCGCCAACGCCGAAAATCTGGCCGCCAGCGCCCAGGAGGCGCTGACCCTGCTGGATGAAGGCACGCCCGAAACTCCCGCCGTCACCGATTTGCTCGGCCAGGCCGCCGCGGCGCTCACCTCACTGGCGAGGGTGGACGCCTCCCAGGCCGAGCTTGCCGCCCGCGCCGCTGTGCTGCTGGAAAATTTCTCCGACCTGACGCGCGACCTGCGCCGCTACCTCGAAAGCATCGAATACAATCCCAAACGCCTCGAAGAAGCCGAAGAACGCCTTGACCTGCTGCACCGCTTGCAGCGCAAATATGGCAGCAGCCTGGCCGCCGTACTGGAAGTCGGCGCAAAAGCCCGCCAGCAGTTGGAAACCATCACCAACGCCAGCGAAAAACTGGCCGAGCTGGAAAGCCGCGAAGCCATTTTGCTGAACGAGTTGGCCGCCCGCGCCGCCAGCCTTTCGGCCCTGCGCAAACAGGCCGCCGAAAAACTGGCAAAAGGCATCGAAAGCGAACTAAATGAACTCAAAATGGCCTCTGCCCGCTTTGGGGTGGATTTTCAAACCAAAGCCGACGCCAACGGCCTGCCTCAGCCAGGCGGCGAGCGCCTCGCCTTTGACGCCAGTGGCAGCGACCGGGTCGAATTTCTGATCGCCCCCAACCCTGGCGAGGGGCTGAAACCGCTGGCAAAAATTGCCTCCGGCGGGGAAACCTCGCGCCTGATGCTGGCCCTCAAAAATACGCTGACCCAGGCCGACCCCGTCCCGACCCTGGTTTTCGATGAAATTGACCAGGGAATTGGCGGGCGGGTTGGCGGGGTGGTCGGCCAAAAATTATGGCAACTGGCGCGGCTGCATCAGGTGCTGTGTATCACCCACCTGCCACAGTTGGCCGCCTTCGGCGACCAGCACTTTCAGGTGCAAAAACAAATCGAAAACGAGCGCACCACCACCCAGGTGCGCCCGCTGGAAAATGATGAACGCCTGCTGGAATTGGCGCAAATGCTCGGTGAAGTCAGCGAAGGCACGCTGCGTTCAGCGCACGACCTGCTCCAATCCGCTCGGCAAAATCAACAAAGCTGAGCCATGCTCAAAATTCAACTATTCCACACCCCGATTGTTAGCCGCAATCAACAATTGGTCGAAATTCAACACCGCGCCTCACGCGCCCTGCTATTTTATCTCGCCGCACAAAACCGCCCTGCCAGCCGCTCTGCGCTGACAGGGCTTTTTTGGCCCGATCTGGAAGAACCAAAAGCGCGCGCCACCCTGCGCGACTACCTGCATAAACTGCGCCACGACCTGCGCGACAACAGCTTCATCATCACCCGCCAGGAAACCATCCAACTCGACCCAGCCCGCGCTCAGGTGGACTACCTCGAATTCACCGCCCAAACGGGGCAAATTCTGCCACGGCTGAGCCGCATCCCCGAACAAATTTCCCTGCCCGCGCCGCTCTACCAGCAAATGGTGCAAACCATCAATACCTGCCAGGCCAGCCCCATCCTGCAAACCACCGACTTTGACATTTCCAACGAACTCAACGATTGGCATTACGCCATCACCCAGGAGGTGGAAACTCAACTGCTGACCATACTCACCCGCCTGGCGCAACACGAACAACTGGCAGAACGTGATGACCTGGCCCTGCACTGGCTGACCCTGGGGCTGCGCCTCGACCGAATGAACGAAGCCTTCAATGAAAATCTCCTCAAACTGCTCATCCAACAAGGCCTGCTGGCGCGCGCGCGCGACCACTTCATCAGCCTGAAAAACGCCTTTCTAGCCGAAGGGTACACCGCCCTGCCCGAAAACTTGCTGGCGCTCGAAGCGCCGCTCTTCCACCCGGAAACGCTCCAAGACGAGCAAGCCCCCGCCTGGACGGTACGCCCGACCATGCACATCCCCTTTACCGGGCAGCATGAACTGCTGGCCCGCATCGAAACCATTACCCGGCGCGGCGGAGCATTAATGCTGTTCGGCGAGGCTGGAGCCGGGAAAACCCGTCTGATGCGTGAGGCCTATCAGCGTTACGCCACTGGCTCACGCCTGCTGCTGGCGCCCTGTCAGCCCATGGAAAGCAATCTGCCCTTCGCGCCGTGGATTGGCGTTTTACGCGCCAGCGTGCGCCCTCAGGAATGGAAACGCCTGGACTCGGTGTGGGCGCGCCCGCTGACCCTGCTGCTGCCCGAAATCGCCCGTCTGCGCCCCGGGCTGCCCCTGCTCTCCATCAGCAACCCGGAAGTGCCGCGCCTGACGATGATGGAAGCCATCCGGCAAACGCTTTTGCTGCTTTCAGAGCGCGGCCCGCTTTTCGTTTTTTTTGACGATGTTCAGTGGGCGGACGAATCATCCCTGGAGACAATCGCCTACCTGCTCAATCATAATTTCTTCAGCCAGAGGCGCAGCCTGCTGGCGATGGCCTCGCGCCTCGAAGTGCGCAACCCCCTGCTCGATCAATTTTTGCTGACACGTTTTCCCGAGGCGCTAACCCGCCTGGAAATGCGCCCGCTCGACACGCCGGAAGTGGCCCAATTGTGCCAGTTGGTGCTGGGCGTGGCCCTGCCCGCCAATCTTGCGCTGCGGCTGAAGCAGGATATGGGCGGCAACCCACTTTTTTTGCTGGAAACACTGCGCTCATTCCGCGAGACCTACGCGCAAACCAGCCCGCCAGAATCGTATAGTTTTCCTCTGCCGCATTCGGTACAGGAAGTGCTGGCCGAAAGGGTAAAAAACCTGCCCGTGGAAGCACAGGAAATTTTGGACTGCGCGGCGGTCATGGGCAGCCGCATCGAAATTAACCTGGCGCAAAAAGCGTCTGGAATGGAAAATAAAAACGGGGTGCACGCTGTGGAAGCCCTGGAAAGCGCGCGCCTGCTGGAGCGTGTCGCTGGCGAAAGGCTGATGTACACCTTTCCACACGAGAAAATCCGTGAGGCAGTCCTGAGCAGCCTGAGCCCGGCGCGCGAGCGCCTGCTGCATCAAAAGATTGCCGAAACGCTGGAAGCGGTACTGCCCAAAAATCAGGCCGCCCGGCTGGCCTATCACCTGGAAAAAGCCGGAAACTTTGTGCGCGCCTTCGATTATTGGATTTTGGCCGGAAATCACGCTTACCAGCTGGACGCCATCAGCGAGGCAATCAGCGCCCTGGGGCACGCCGAACACCTGCTCTCGCTTTCCACCCAATTTTCGGAGCAGCAACTTTATCGGCTGTACACCGATTGGAACAAAATTCTCTTTGAATTGGATGACGCCAATGAAATTGAACGCATCAACCACAGCCTGCTCAACCTGGGACGTGAACGCAACAACCCTCTGCTGATTGGCGCGGCGCTTTCCTCCCTCAGCAATGTCGGCATGGCGCGCAATCAATTTGCCGAAGCGCTGAAAAACGCCCGTCAGGCCTACCCCTACGTAGAAGCAAGCGGCAACGCCTATGAATTGACTTCCTTGTTCAACCGCACCGGCGTCCTGCTCTACATGCTGGGCGAACTGCGCAGTTCCCAGGAATGGTTCGTGCGCACCCTGCAAATGACCGAAACCGCCAACAATCACGAACTGCTGCTGGCGCGCGCCTCCGCCTATTACCAAATGGCCATCACCGAAACGCTGTGCGGTTACCCGCTGACGGGCCGCGAACACGCCCAAAAATGTCTGGAACTCCACCATCAAGAAGCCGACACCTACGGCGAAGTAACCGCCTACAGCGTCCTCAGCCTGGCCGCATACCTGACGGGGGACTATCCACAAGGCCGCCAGGCCGCGCTGGACGGGCTGGAACGCGCGCAGCGCATCAACGGCTGGCGCATGGATGGCTACATCAACGCCTACGCCGGCATGAACGAAGTGGAAATGGGCCTGCTTGGCGAGGCCTGGCAGCACGCTCAAAAATCCATCGAAATCGGACGCAAACAAGGACATGGCGAAATCATCGGCCTGGGCTGCAAAGTGCTGGGCGATATGTACAGCCGGCTCAACAATTACCAAAAAGCCGCCGAATTTTATCAACAGGGCATGGTCGCCTCGGGGGATCATTTTGTTGCGCTGGAAAATATGCACAGCTACGGCTTCGCCCTCTACCAGCGCGGACAACACATCGTTGGCAAAGACTTCCTGCGCACCGCCCTCGAAAAATCCGAACAGGGCGAATTGTGGAGCATCTACTTCCTGGCAAAAATGCACGAGCTGGAAATTTTAGCGGAGGAAGGCCCCGAAGAACTTTTCCAGCGTCAGGGAGAAAAATTCTCCCTGGAAATCTCCCAGCGGCTGAAAAAGGACGCCGGACAACAAACCGTCTCCCGGCTGAAAGCGGGCATCGCCCTGCGCAGCGCAAATTATCACCACGCCGCCCAACTCATCGAAAAACCCTTAAGCCTGTACCGCAAAATTCAACACCGCTGGAACGAACTCGCCGGGCTGCAGTTGCAGGCGCGCGCGCTCAACGCGCTCAGCAGCGACCCATCCGCACAATGCCTGCGCATGGGCAAACTGCTCAATTTCATTGAAGAAAACCTGGCGCCCGCCCCGCTGGAAGATGAACTGCGCAACTTTCGGGTGAAATTTTTGGCACAGTGAAATTCCCCACCAAATTGCCCCAAAAAACATACCCTATCCACGATACATCTACGCGCCACGCCTAAACTATACCCATCTGCGCAGAACATTGATAACGTGGCACGGGGAACCGCGTTGACGGGAGCCGTGAGTGGGGGGAATCCACTCACGGCTCCTGCCGATTCTATGACAAAATTGTGTGTAAATCTACATTGACAATGTAGATTTACACGAATATCCTCGGGGGATATTTTCAAGAAAAGGATAACCACGCATGTTTCTCAAGCGCCTCCAACTGGGGCTAATTCATTTAGCCGTTGCCATGACCCTGGTTCCCATCAACAGCACGCTCAACCGCGTGATGATTAAAGAACTCGCCATTTCAGCCACGCTGGTGGCAATTTTGGCCGCCCTGCCCTATCTTTTTTCACCGCTGCAGGTAGCCATTGGCGCCTACTCAGACCGGCACCCTGTGTTCGGTTTTCGACACAGCCCCTACATCTTGCTGGGATTGGCGCTGTGCGTCACCGGCGTGATGGCGGCTCCACAGGCTGCCTTTCTCATGGCGCAATCCCCCGCATTGGGCATTCTCAGCGCCGCGCTGGCATTCGG
>JAVHNW010000198.1:0-3011 GCA_036169755.1 bacterium
CGTGAATTGGCCGCCTTCGCCCAGTTTGGCTCCGACCTGGATAAATCCACCCAGGGCCAACTCAATCGTGGCCGCCGTATGCAGGAAATTCTCAAGCAGCCGCAATATGAGCCGGTTTCGCTCGAACACCAGGTGATTGCCCTTTACGCTGGCACCCAGGGTTTCGCCGATGAAATCCCGCTCGAAAAAATGCGCGCCTGGGAGCAGGCCCTGGTCAAATATATGGGCCAGTCCTACCCGGAAATCGGCAAAGACATTATTGAACGCAAACAAATTGCAGCGGATAACGAAAAGAAACTGCGCGAAGCGCTTTCCGCCTTCAAGGCCACCTGGCAAGCCTGATGACCAGCCGATTGTCCGACTAGCGACAAGGAGACTCTTCCATGGCTTCTGCTCGAGAGATGCGGCTGCGCATCAAAAGTGTCAAAAATATCTCGCAGGTGACCCGCGCCCTGCAGGCTGTCAGCGCCAGCAAAGTTCGCAAGGCGATTGCCGCGCTGATGGGTACTCGCCCCTACGCCACCAAAGCCTGGCAAGTGTTGGCGCACATCGCCGGTCAGCCGGGACGCGCCACGTTGCACCCGCTGCTGACCCAGCGTGAAACCGTCAAAAATACGCTGGTGGTTGTCGTCAGCGGCGACCGTGGCCTGGCTGGCGCCTACAACACCAATCTGATTCGCTTCGCCTTTCACAAATTTGCCAAATATCCTACGCCGGTAAAATTTATTGCTGTCGGGCGCAAGGGCCGCGATTTGCTTCTGCGCCGCAAATTAACCGTCAGCGCCGACTTCAGCAACCTGCCCGCCGCGCCCGCCTTTGCCGATGTCTCGGCGATTGGTCGCATGGCGGTGGATGAATATCTGAGCGGTACTGCTGACGAAGTGTATCTGGTTTACACCGATTTCATCAACATGGTCAAGCAGGAACCGGTGGTTAAAAAATTACTTCCGTTGGAAATTGATGGCGGCGAAGGTCGTGTAGAAACGTTTGAACAGAAAAATGGCGCAGCGGCGGCCTATGTTTACGAACCCGCCGAGCGCGAACTGCTGGATGAAATCATCCCGCGCTTCACCGCTTTGCAGGTCTATCAATCCATCCTGGAGTCGCTGGCATCGGAACACGCCGCCCGCATGGTTTCCATGCGCAACGCCACTGATAACGCCATTGACCTGGTAGGCGCACTGCAACTGCAATATAACAAAGTACGCCAACAGAGCATCACCAATGACATGCTTGACATTGCGGGCGGCGCGGAAGCGTTGGCCCAGTCTGCAAACTAACGCGCTGGAGGAAAACGAATGGCTAAATTAACCGGCAATGTGGTTCAAGTTATGGGCGGCGTCGTAGATGTCGCTTTTCCCGCAGGGCAGCTGCCCCAACTTTACGAAGCGATTGAAATTGAGCGCCAGGACAAAATGCCGCTGGTGCTGGAAGTTCAGAAACACCTCGGCAATAACTGGGTGCGCACCGTCGCCATGGATTCCACCGATGGCCTCCAGCGCGGCGCAGACGCTGTCGCCACTGGTTCGCCGATTCTGGTTCCGGTTGGCCCGGCCACTCTGGGGCGCATCTTCAACGTCCTCGGTCAGCCGGTAGACGAAAAAGGCCCGGTTGACGCGGCCAGCCACTATCCCATTCACCGCCTGGCCCCGGCATTTGACGAACAATCCACCGGCGTCCAGATTTTTGAAACTGGCATCAAAGTCATTGACCTGATTGCCCCCTTCACCAAGGGCGGCAAAACCGGCATCTTCGGCGGCGCGGGTGTCGGAAAAACAGTTGTCATCACCGAATTAATTTCCTCGATTGCCCGCGTTCACAAAGGCAATTCCGTTTTTGCTGGCGTTGGCGAGCGTACCCGCGAAGGCACCTCGCTTTTCCGCGAAATGCTAGAATCTGGCGTCATGAAAGACACCGTCATGGTCTTTGGCCAAATGAACGAACCGCCCGGCGTGCGCTTGCGTGTCGCGCTTTCGGCGCTGGCGATGGCTGAATATTTCCGCGACCAGGGCAAGGACGTGCTGCTCTTCATTGACAATATCTTCCGCTTCACCATGTCTGGCTCAGAAGTTTCCGCGCTGCTGGGGCGT
Organism: bacterium; assembly: GCA_036169755.1. Taxonomy (GTDB): domain Bacteria; phylum Chloroflexota; class Anaerolineae; order Anaerolineales; family Villigracilaceae; genus UBA8950. The sequence goes on from JAVHNW010000198.1 coordinate 2,091, forward strand.
ATGCCCTCCGCGGTAGGCTATCAGCCCACCCTGGCGACCGAAATGGGCGAACTGCAGGAACGTATTACCTCCACCCGCACCGGCTCGATTACCTCCATGCAGGCCGTCTACGTCCCGGCGGATGACTACTCTGACCCGGCCCCCGTGGCGACTTTTACCCACCTCGACGCCACCATCGCCCTGGAGCGCGCCATCGCCGAAAAAGGTATTTACCCGGCTGTAGACCCGCTTACCTCCACCAGCCGCATCCTCGACCCGAACATTGTCGGCGCCGAACATTACGCCACCGCCCGCGAAGTTCAGCGCGTTCTGCAGCGCTACAAAGACCTGCAAGACATCATCGCCATTCTCGGCGTGGATGAACTTTCTGAAGACGACAAACTGCTGGTTTCCCGCGCCCGCAAAATTGAACGCTTCTTCTCCCAGCCCTTCACCACCGCTGAACAATTTACCGGCATCAAGGGCGTTTATGTCCCGCTCAAAGAAACCATCCGCTCCTTCCGCGAAATTTTGGACGGACATTGCGATGACCTGCCCGAACAGGCCTTCCAAATGGTCGGCACCATCGAAGACGTGCGCGCCAAGGCCGAAAAACTCGCCAGCGGCGGGTAAATTCAATGTCAAGTATGCGGTGCCAGGGGCAACCCTGACACCGCATACCGGAGAATTTCCATGCCTATCCGATGCGAAATTGTTTCTCAGGATCGAAAAGTCTTTGAAGGCGATGTAGATATTGTCGTTCTGCCTGGCGCCGATGGTGAAATGGGAATTTTGCCCCATCATGCGCCGCTGCTCACCACATTAAAATTTGGCGTTATCACCGTCCGCACAAAAACAGGTGAGCAAAACTTCACCGTTGCTGGCGGCATGGCCGAAGTTCAACCCAAAATCGTCACTATTTTGGCCGATGCCGCCGAAAAC
>JAVHNW010000199.1:0-3008 GCA_036169755.1 bacterium
GTGCTGACTCTGGCGCATCACACCCCGGGACGTTACGGCCACGAGGCCCAGGCCATGACGACCACCTTCGCCAGTTACGCCGCCGTTTCCATCGAAAACGCCCGCCTCTACGATTCGGCGCAGGAACAGGCCTACGCCTCCGCCGCCCTGCTGCAGGTCGCCCAGGCGGTGGTTTCCCTCTCGGATTTGGATGAAATTCTTGGCACGATTGTGCGCGTGCTGCCCATCCTGGTCGGCGTGGAACGCGCAGTGATTTTCACCTGGAAGGCAGAAAGCGCCCGCTTTCGCGCCGCCCAATCCTACAACCTGCCGGAAGATTTCCCCGCGCGCTCGTTTGCGCCGGGCGAGTTTCCCCTGCTGGATGAAGCCCTGCGGCGCGGACAGGCCGTCTTATCCGCCCAGGCGCATCTCGGCCCGCTGGCCTGGGTCACGCTTTCAGCCGGGCAGGCCGAATCGGACGAATCGCTGCTCCTGGGCGATGACCGCCTGCTGATGGCTTTCCCGCTGATGGTCAAGGGAGAATCCTTCGGCGTGATGCTGGCCGAAGAATCGCTGGGCGGACGGCGTTTTCGGCGGCGGCGGCTGGAAATTCTAACCGGAGTCGCCCAGCAGGTCGCCCTTGCCATTCAAAATGACTTATTCCAACAAGAAACATTTGCCCGCGAGCGTCTCGAAACCGAAGTACAACTGGCGCGCCAAATTCAGCAGGCGTTCATTCCCGAAACGCTGCCCGAACTTCCAGGCTGGCAATTGGCGGCGAGCTGGCGCACGGCGCGCCAGGTCGGCGGCGATTTTTATGACGTTTTCCTCCTGCCCAATCAGCGGGTGGGGCTGTTTATCGCCGATGTGGCCGATAAAGGCGTTCCCGCGGCCTTATTTATGGCGCTGACTCGCACTCTGATGCGAGCAGCCGTGCTGGAAACGGACTCCCCGGCCGCGGCGCTAGGCCGCGTCAATAGCCTGCTTTACCCCGATTGCCAGCAAGGAATGTTCGTCACCGCCTTTTACGGCGTGCTGGATTGGGCTTCTGGGCGCTTTACCTACGCCAATGCCGGTCACAACCCGCCGCTCCACCTCAACGCCGGGGGAGAAATTTCCCGCCTGACGCGCACCGGAATGGCGCTGGGCGTGGTGGAAAGCCTGGAAATTGATGAGCGCAGCCTGTCGCTGCAGCGCGGCGAGCGCATCTTCCTCTATACCGATGGCGTCACCGAAGCATTTGCCCCGGATGGAGAAATGTTTGGCGAGGAGCGCTTACCGGCCCTGCTAAAAAATGCGCCGGATGTCGAGGGCGTGCTGGCCGCAGTCAACCAATCCTTGGCTGATTTTTGTGGCGACCTGCAACCCTCGGACGATATTACGATGATTGCGGTCATGCGCAACGAGGCGTCTGCTGGAAAATGAAAACCCCCTCTGGCGCAGCGGCTGAGGCGAAAGACCTGGGCGTGGGCGGCGTGAAACTTTATTTCCTGCCCAAACTGCAAGGCTGGCGCGGCGGATTGTCTTTTGCAGAAGTCGGGCGAAATTTACCCTTTGCTCCCAAACGTTACTTTTTGATTTTTGACGTGCCCGGCCAGGAAATCCGTGGCGAACACGCTCACCGCCAATGCCAGCAATTTTTGGTTTGTGTTAAAGGACATTGCTCCGTTGTCGTGGATGACGGTCAGCGGCGCGCCGGAATTCTGCTCGATCGTCCCAATTTTGGGCTGTACATTCCGCCCATGGTTTGGGGCATTCAGTATCATTACTCCGCCGATGCCGTTTTGATGGTTCTCGCCTCGCAGATTTATGACGCGCAAGACTACATCCGTGAATATGAGCAATTTCTGTGCGAGGTGAAGCGTGGATGAAATTCCGTTTCTCAACCTGGGCGCCGCCTATGCCGAAATTAAGCCAGATTTGGACGCCGCCTACCAGCGTGTGATGGATTCGGGCTGGTACATTTTGGGGGAAGAAGTCGAAGCCTTCGAGCGCGAATATGCCGCTTTCTGCGGCGCAAAATATTGCATTGGCGTGGGCAATGGCCTGGAAGCCCTGCAGCTCCTCTTGCGCGCCGCCGGAATTGGCGCGGGGGACGAAGTCATTGTTCCCACCAATACCTACATTGCCACCTGGCTGGCGGTTTCCCACGCCGGAGCGATTCCCGCGCCGGTGGAACCCGACCCGCGCAGCCTCAACCTCGACCCCAACCGGGTGGAAGAAGCCATCGGCCCGCGCACCCGCGCCGTGCTGGCCGTTCACTTGTACGGCCAGCCCGCGGAAATGGAAGCCCTGTCCGAAATTTGCGCCCGGCGCGGCCTGTTCCTTTTCGATGACGCGGCCCAGGCGCACGGCGCCGCCTATCGCGGCAGGCCGGTCGGCAGCCTGGCGCTCGCCACCGGCTGGAGTTTTTACCCCGGCAAAAATCTGGGCGCCTACGGTGACGCGGGAGCCGTCAGCACCGATGACCCCGCCCTGGCCGGGAAAATCCGCCAGCTGCGCAACTACGGTTCAACAGTCAAATATCACAACGCAGTCAAGGGCTACAACTCGCGCCTCGACCCGCTGCAGGCCGCTTTTTTGCGCGTCAAACTGCCTTTTTTGCCGGAATGGAACGCCCGCCGCGCTCACATTGCGCAACGCTACCAGGCCGAATTGGCGGAAATCCCCGGCCTGATTTTGCCGCAGAGCCCCGCTCACAGCCAACCTTGCTGGCATTTATTCGTGATTCGACACCCGCAGCGCGACGCCCTGCAGGCATTTTTGCGCTCGTCTGGCATTCAGACGCTGATTCACTACCCCATCCCGCCGCACCTGCAGCCCGCCTACGCCGAAATGGGACTTCGCCCCGGCGCGTACCCGCTCAGCGAGCAGATTCACGCTCAGGCGCTCAGCCTGCCCATCGGGCCGCATCTGACGGAGGCGCAAGCGCAGCGCGTCATCGAGGCCATGCGCGCGTTTTTAGATTCCAATGAAAAATAGCAACTATTCAGCCCTCACCCTCCCCTCCCCCAGCGGGGGAGGAAATT
>JAVHNW010000200.1:0-2988 GCA_036169755.1 bacterium
CTTCGACTTGCCCGAGCCGCACCTGCTCGGCAGTCCACGCTTCAGCCTGAACGCCAAAGTCGCCTGGTGCAGCCCCGATATTGACCCATCCTTCTACAATATCGGCCTTGAGTTTGGCGAACTGACCTCCGACCAAACCAAAATCATCGAAGAAATGATGGTTGCCTATGAATTCCGGCGCGATAACAACTCCCAGCCGCCCGTCTTCCCCGGCCAGCAGCCCTAAAACTCCCGACCGCCCCATCCCCGAATCGTACTGGGTCATCGAAAATCGCTTCCTGGCCGGAGAATATCCCACCCGCCCCTATCAGCCCGCCTGGAGCCGCCTGCGCCTGCAGGCTTTTTTACAAGCCGGGTTCAACACATTTTTTGACCTGACCGCTGAAGGCGAAACCGAAGCCTACCGGCCCATGCTGAACGAAGAAGCCAATTCACTGGGCCAGACGATTCACTACCGGCGCTTCGCCATCGGCGATTATGGCCTGCCAAGCCGCAACCAAATGACTGAAATCCTGACGGCCATTGACGAGGCGCTGAACGCCGGGCAAAAAATTTACCTGCACTGCCAGGGTGGAATTGGCCGCACCGGCACCACAGTCGGCTGCTACCTGGCGCAGCACGGTCTCAGCGGCGCCCAGGCCCTGGCCGAACTGGCGCGCCGCTGGCAAAACGTCCCCAAAGCCGCGCGTCACCCGCACTCCCCCGAAACCATCGAACAAGAAAACTTCATCCAACAGTGGCGCGCCTGACCTATACCGCACTCGGTCACAAATTGCGCTTTTTTTTAGAAGGTGGAAAGCGCAATTCGTGACCGTGGGTATCATATAATGGGGCTATGAACTGGCACAAGCGCTATCAACAACAAGCCGGTTGGACAAAAACCGTGCGCGAATACCTGTGGGAAAAAGCCGGGCTGGATTCCGCTCAACGGGCGCTGGAACTCGGCTGCGGCACGGGCGCCATCCTGGAAACGCTTCCCAGCCCGCCCGGCCACTACGGCCTGGACCTGAGCCTGAGTGCGCTGCGCCAGGCGCAGATTCACGCCCCCGGCGCGCGCCTGACTCAAGGCGCCGGAGAGTTTCTCCCGTTTCCCGCGGCGACTTTTGACCTGGTTTTTTGTCACTTTCTGCTTTTGTGGACTCTCGACCCGGTGACGATTCTGCGCGAAATGGCGCGAGTTACCCGGCCCGGCGGCAGCCTGCTGGCGCTGGCCGAACCCGATTACGAAGCGCGCATTGATGAACCGCCCGCGCTGGCAGAACTGGGCCGCTGGCAAACCCAATCGCTGCTGGCGCAGGGGATTAACCCGCGCATGGGGCGGCAGCTGGCCGGGGTTTTTGCCGAGGCGGGAATAACGCTCATCGAAAGCGGAATCCATGCGGCAGCGTGGGGCGCTTCCGCCTCCACGCAGGCAGAAGAAGAATGGGCGGTGATTGAGGCCGATTTGGCAGGAAAAATTTCCAGCAGCGACCTCCAGCGTCAAAAAGTTTTGGAAACGCAGGCGCGTCAATCGCTGCGGCGGGTGCTCTTCGTGCCAACGTTTTACGCCTGGGGTGCGGTATAATCCCGCCATCTGGAGGCTGGCTTGGAAGAATTCCCTGTTGAAAACGCCGCCCCCGCTTCCGAGACATCCAATGAATCGGGCGGCTGGGCGCGCTTCTTTTTAGATATCCTTGAAACCATTCTGCTCTCGGCGGCGCTGTTTCTCATTATTAACGCGCTTTCGGCGCGGGTGCGCGTGGACGGATTTAGCATGAAACCGACCCTGCAAAATGGCGAATTTGTACTGGTAAACCGCCTGGCGTATTATTTTGGCGCGCCCGCCCGCGGTGATATTGTCGTCTTTCATTTTCCGCTCGACCCAAGCCAGGATTTAATTAAACGGGTGATTGGCCTGCCCGGCGATACAGTCGTCATCAGCAACGGCGCCGTGTACATCAACGGCGAGCGCCTGACCGAAACCTACATCGCCGCCGCGCCCATCTATCAGGGGCAGTGGAGCGTGCCAGAAGGTCAGCTGTTTGTGCTGGGCGACAACCGCAATGATTCGTCCGACTCCCATTCGTGGGGATTGCTGCCGCAGGAAAAAATTATCGGCAAAGCCGTGCTTATTTATTGGCCGGTGACCGAGTGGATGGTGCTTAATTCCACCTCTACCGCAAAGGCCAGCCAATGACCAGCCGCGCCGAACTCCTCGCCCGCGTCACCGCGCTGGAAGAAACGCTGCCCGCCGCGCCCGCCGCGCTGAACCAGCCGCATGGCGCCGAATTGGCCGCCTGGATTGATCACACCCTGCTCAAACCCGAAGCCACCCCGGCGCAAATCCAAAAATTGTGCGCCGAAGCGCGTGAATTTCACTTCGCCACCGTCTGCATCAACCCGGTTTATGTTTCTCAGGCGGCAGAATTATTGGCGGGTTCGGGCGTTCCCGTTTGCGCGGTGATTGGTTTTCCACTGGGCGCAACCACGCCAGAACTGAAGGCGATCGAGGCCGGGCGCGTGGCTGAAATGGGCGCCGCCGAAATTGACATGGTCATCCACATCGGCGCGCTCAAGGCTGATGACGCGGCGCGCGCCCTGGAAGACGTTCAGGCTGTGAGCGAGGCCTGCCACACGCGCGGCGCGCGCCTGAAAGTTATTCTGGAAATGGCGCTTTTAACCCGCCACGAGAAAATTTTGGGCTGTGTCGTCTCGCAGGCCGCCGGAGCCGATTTCGTCAAAACCTCCACCGGCTTTGGGCCGGGCGGCGCCACGCCGGAGGATGTGGCGCTGATGCGGGCCATTGTCGGCGCAGAAATGGGCGTCAAGGCCGCCGGTGGAATCCGCAGCCTGGCCGATGCGCGCGCGATGATTTCTGCGGGAGCCAATCGCTTGGGCGCCAGCGCCGGAGTCGCCATTTTACGCGAGGAACTTTTATGAGTGAAGAACAACAACGCGAATCTTTCCCATGCAATGAATGTCAGGCCGGGGTACTCAGCCTGAACTTCA
>JAVHNW010000201.1:0-2969 GCA_036169755.1 bacterium
AAAGCGACAGGAAAGCGCATGGCAAATTGGTGTTAAAGTTCTGGCGCTGGGTTGGAAAGAATAACCGCCCCGGTTGCCGAAAAATATGAACGCAATCACGGGCAGAATGACGCACAGGCAGCAAAAAACAACCAGGGCGATGCTGCATCCGAGCGCCCATTTTTGCCAGGCTGGGCGGCCGGCAACCGGTGGTTCCATCACGGAGGCGGTTTGTGGGGCCGAATCGGGGCGGGCGAAGGCTGGGGGCTGGTCATCTGCCAGCGGCGCAGACGCGGCTTCCAGCGGGCGCAGGTCAGATTCGATCGCGTCCACTGCGTTCTGGGCGTCTTTTATTTCCAGGCCGAAGTATTCGCGGTGAACGCGCACTGCTTCGCTTTTGCTGCCAGCGCGCAGCAGACGTTTGACTTCATCCATTACTTCGGCGCTGCTGTTGAAGCGCGGCGCGCTTTGGGGCTGCGCTGAAAGGGCGGCTCCGCAGGCAGGGCAGGTTTCGGCGGGCAGTTCAACCGAGGTACCGCAGGCAGAACAGGTGGTTGAGGAAGACATGTTGACTCCTGAAAAATGAAGAGGCGGGATGGCTCATTTTACAACATTAATTCGCCGCGCAAGACGATGACTGCTTCGCCGCCGACTTTGACGGTTTGGATGTCTTCGCGCGCGCCGATGATTTCGACTGAGGCGAGGCCGGGACGCTTCATCCAGTGGCCCTGCTCGGCGAGAAAATGGGGCGAGGCCAGCAGGCCGTATCGCCACAGATAGGCGGCCATGCCGCCCGTGGCTGAGCCGGTGAACGGGTCTTCGGGCGTGTCGGGCGGCAGGTCGAAGTGGCGGGCGAAGGTGTCGCCGCGCTCCACGCCGCTCAGGCAGAAAAGATGGGCGTCGAAGAAATCGCCGCGCTGATGAAGCGGGAGATATTTTGGAATGTTGAGCGCGGCCCGGCGCAGGGCTTCCAGCCCGCGCAGGGGAATCATCAACTGCGGCGTGCCGGTGCTGACGGTTTGGATGCGCGCGCCTGGCAGCAAATCGGCGGGGAGCAGGCCGAAGGCGGGCAGAACCTCTTCGGCGGGGTAGCAGCGCAGGAATTGCGGTTTGCGCTGGCTCATCACCACGCGCTCAAGCGCGCCGCCGCGCGCGAAGATTTCCACGTCAATCGGGCCATCGCGCAAGACCAGCGGCATTTTGAGGTAGGAAGCGACTTTCAGCCGCCCGCTGGCTGCCAGTGCGAAAATGGCGGCCAGGGTGGGGTGTCCGGCCAGGGGGATTTCTTCGGCGGGGGTGAAGTAGCGGGCGCGGAAGCGTCCATCGGCCTGCGCCCAGACGAAGGCGGTTTCGCTCAGGTTCATTTCGCGGGCAATCGCCAGCAGGCTGGAGTCGGGTAATTCGGCGCAGTCAAGAATGACGGCGCAGGGATTGCCGCAGAGTGGGCTGCTGGTGAAAACGTCCACCTGAAAGAAGGGGTAAGGGTTGGGCATGAAATCCAGCGCGGCGCTGTTTTATTCTTCTTTGCGCAGGGCGGGGAAGAGCATTACTTCGCGGATGGTGCGGTTGTTGGTGAGCAGCATGGTCAGGCGTTCCATGCCCATGCCAAAACCGCCGTTGGGCGGCATTCCGTAGCGCATGGCGCGCAGGTAGTCTTCATCGAGCGGGTTTTTCTCTTCTTCGTCATCGGTGTAATCTTTTTGCATGTTGAGGAAGCGCTCTTCCTGGTCGAGCGGGTCGTTCAGCTCGGTGAAGGCGTTGCAGAGTTCAAAACCGGCGACATAGCCCTCGAAGCGCTCGACGGTGAGCGGGTCGCCTGGTTTTGGTTTGGCGAGCGGGGAAATGTCACGCGGGTAATCGTAGAGGAAGGTCGGCTGGATGAGGGTGGGTTCAAGGAACTCGCCCAGCAGAAAATCAATCAGTTTGCCGCGTGTGATGCGCGGGTCGGGTTTTTTTTCGGGGTGGCGGGTGACGATGGCCTGGAACAGGGTTTCGGCGGTGGGGTAGGCGGCGATGTCAATGTCGCTCGTTTCCAGAATTCCCTGTCGCATTTCGATGCGCCGCCAGGGGGCTGAAAAATCCAATTCGTAGTGGGTGTTTTCGTCTTTGTCGAAGGCAAATTTGCGCGTGCCGAAAACGGTGTCGCAGACGTAGCCGATCATGGTTTCGGTCAGTTCCATCACTTTTTGGTAGTCGAAGTAGGCGGCGTAAAATTCGAGCTGGGTAAATTCGGGGTTGTGCTTGAAGGATACGCCTTCGTTGCGGAAGTCGCGGCCAATTTCGTAGACGCGCTCCAGGTTGCCGACCAGCAGCCGTTTGAGGTAGAGTTCAAACGAGATGCGCAGGTACATGTCTTGGTTGAGTTCGTTGTGGTGGGTGGTGAAGGGCCGCGCCGCCGCGCCGCCGTAGAGCGGCTGAAGGATGGGGGTTTCGACTTCGAGAAAATCGTTGGAATCGAGAAAGGCGCGGATGGCTTTGGTGATGGCGGCGCGTTTGCGGAAGTTTTCGCGGATGTGGGGGTTGACGGCCAGGTCGGCGTAGCGCTGACGGGCGCGCAGTTCGGGGTCTTCGAGCGCGGCGTGGCGGACGATGCTTCCATCTTCGAGAGTTTCGTCTTTGGCGGCGGGCAGCGGCGAGACGGCTTTGGCGAGCATTTTGAAATTTTGCACCAGCAGGGTGGCTTCGCCGGTTTTGGTGCGCATCAGTGTGCCGGAGGCCTGAATGAAATCGCCCAGGTCAAAATATTTGCTGAAGAAATCCATGCTTTCCTGGCCGAGTTCGTTGACGCGCAGGAAAAGTTGAATTTTGCCTGCGCCGTCTTCGATATGGGCGAAAGTCAGTTTGCCCATTGGGCGGGTGGCGCGGATGCGCCCGGTCAGCGTGGCGCTGATTTGTTGGGTGACCTGGCCGTCTGTGGTGACGGCATCGAGGGCGGCGATGGCCTGGGCGCTGGTGTGAGTCCGCTCGGCGCGGGTGGGGTAGGGTTCGAG
>JAVHNW010000202.1:0-2932 GCA_036169755.1 bacterium
ACGAATCTCAACCATGTCGTCAACAAAATACATGCGACCAGTAATATTGACGAACCTGCGCGAAAGCCTGGCGCAGGGCGTGCCGGTTGACCAGCCAGTCTGGTCGCCGCTGCCCGGAAAAATGGCAGTGGATGTCTGGCGCGAATATCTCTCGCGCTTCAAATTGGAACAACTTTTTGAAATCAAAGAAGAAAAAATTGACGTCAACGGCCAGCGCAGCGTCATCACCACCCTGCAATTCATTGCCGGAATGGTAAAAAAACGTCTGACCGAAGCCAGCGTGCCGCGCCTGAATGATTTTGGCGAAGCCTGCGCCGAGAGTGTCCCCAGCCCAGAGTTTGAACAGCTCCACAAAATGGGGCTAAAGGTCGTCAACGTCAACATCAAACGGCTGATTTTTAAGCCCGAAGTGGAGGAGAAATTCATCAGCCAGTGGACAACACTTTGGATGAAGAACGCGCAAAAGGAGCGCGAATTCATCGAAAAAGCGCGCCAGCTGCAGGATGAAAAAGGTCGCATGGACGCGCTGGTCACCTTCGCCAACCTGGCCAGCAAAGAGTTTGCACGCTTCACCCCGCGCAACAAAGACGAGGCGCTGTATTTCCTGGTCAACGCCACCACGCGCGAGGTCATCAGCAAATACATCAAACAAATCGGCAAATCGGGCGTGGACACGCTGACTGATTTGAAGCGCTGGCTGCAGGAGCAAACCCAATGAGCGCCGCCGGAAACAACTTCTCGGAGCCAAGCCCGGCGGAACGCCTGAAGGGCGCACTGCACTTCATCGAACACCTTCTGGAAGAACTGCTCAACGGCATTTTTTCGCTCAGCAGCAACGCGGGCGGATTTCGCAACCTGATTCGAACGCTGCTGTTTTTCCTGCTCTGGCTTTACTGGAGCGCCACCCTGCACAACCTGGAAACCTGGCAAGCGCTTTTCCTACCCCTGCGTGACGCCCTTTTAAGCCAAAACGCGCAGCAGTTCATCATCCAGGCTGGAATTTTTGCCTTTGAAAGTGTTCTCGCCCCCGAAGTGCTGCGCAACCTGCTGACGCTGGTTGCGCCCTACCTGCTGGCGCGCGAAATGGCCGCCATTTACCTGGCCGATATTTTTGAAAAAGAAACCAAAGTCGCCCGCCAGTTTTTGTTACAAGTCACCTTTGGCGAGGAATACTCTTCCATTCGCATCAGCGAAGGGAAAATTGTCGCCGACCAGCAAGGCTCAACCATTGTTCAAATCGGCGGGCCGGGCTATGTCACTGTGGCGTTGGACAGCGCCGTTTTGTTTGAGCGGCCCGATGGCAGCGCCCACATCATCGGGCCGACCGCCATCTCGGAGGGGAAAAAGACCCCGGTCGAGGCGTCTGCCCCCACCGAAAAAATCAACCCCGCCGACCAGCCGCGCAAAAACCGAATCACGCTCAACGCCTTCGAGCGCGTGCGCCAGTGCGTGGATTTGCGCAACATCAACGACGGGCAGGAAGTCACCGCCCGCTCGCGCGATGGGATCTTAATCAGCGCGAAAGACATCCAATACAGCTACAGCATTAGCCGAGGCGCAGCCCCGCTGTCATCGCTGCAAAACCCATACCCCTTCGACAAAGAAGCGATTGCCAAAATGGTGTACAACCCGCCGCGACCAGTCAAAATGGGTGGCGCGCCCGACACCAAATCGGACTGGACAAAACCCATGCCGGGCAAAATCATCGGCAACGTTGCCAGCGCCCTGGGTGAATTCATCAGCCAGCGTGGGCTGACGGAGTTTTTCAGCGCCATCGGCAAGCCGGAAGAGGAAATTCTCAGCCAGCGCGCCACCGGCGTGCAGAACGCGGGCCTCAGCCTGGCCGGCGAATCCGGCGAAGGTGAGGTGGCATCCCCGCTGCAGGCGCCGGCCTTGTTCACCTCGCGCGCTTCACTCTCCGAACAGCTGCTGGCTACGCTGCAGAAACAACTTCCTGGCAGCGGCAGGCAAATTCACTGGCTGGGAATCGGCTCCTGGGACACGCCCGCCGCCATCATTCCCGCCAATCACCTCGAAGCCTGGAAAATCAGCCAGGAAAATTGCCGCCTGCGCGCCAAAGACAACCTGGACAAAATTTACAAAGACGCCAACCAAAATGAACTCGCCGCGCTCATCCGCCAAATGCCGCTGGAACGCTACGTGGCCCTGGATGACGATGTGCGCAGCGGACGCCTGAATGAGCCCGAATTAATTGACGAGCTGCTCAAGGAATACCACCAACGTCTGGCCGATGCCAAAAAATATCTGGATGATCACAAAGAAACCCCGGCCAAACCCCTCAGCGCCGCGCTGGAAATTCTCAACCTGCTGCGCTATCGCCCCTGGGGCAGCGAATATTTCATCGGCTACCGCAAAACCAGCCAACCCAGCAAAGATGTGGATGGCGCCACCGTCCACCATTTCAACCTGGTTTTCGCCTCCATGCCGCTGGCCGGGTACGAAATGACCGCCGTCGCCCACGATTTTATGGGCAAAGCGCTGCAAACTTTTCACTTTGAATTGAGCGCCAACAGTGGCTCACTCACTCCTGACAGCCCGCAAACCGCCACCATGCGCCCGGAAGATTTATTCACGCAAGTTTCCTTTGAGTTGACCCTGCTGCCGGGCGACTCCGGCGAGGCGCAGCTTCTCTTTGGGCAGGGCGCCACCCAGCTCGGCGAATTTTTCGTTTCGATACCATAACCCCATGAACCCCAAACTCCCCGCCCCATTTTCCCTGTCCTTCGAGGTCGTCCGCGCCCGCTCACAAAATCAGGCGCTGGTGGCGCTCGAATCCACCGTCATCACCCACGGCCTGCCCGCGCCGCAAAACCTGGAACTGGCCGCCGACATGGAACAAGCCGTGCGCGACCAGGGCGCCGTCCCCGCCACCATTGCCGTGCTGGATGGAAAAATCCGCATCGGGCTGGGG
>JAVHNW010000203.1:0-14322 GCA_036169755.1 bacterium
AACCCATGTACCTGGTTCACCCGCTGCGGCAGGAATGGAGCCACCCGGCGGCCTGGAGTTCGCTGGGGAGGCTGGCGCTGAAAAGCGAGTGCGCCGCGCCGCTGACGGTGGAACTGGGCGGGCAGATTGAAACCCGCGCCTTCGTCACCGAAGAAATTACGCTGCCGCCCAAAATGCGCGTCTTTGCCCAAAACGATTTTTTCAACCTGGCCTACCTGCGCGTCAAAACCATCCCCGCAGCGCGGCTCGGCCTGCACAGCCTGGCCCGGCCCGAAATTTACCTCATTTCCCCGCGCGACTGGGGCAACATCTGGATTTATGGCATGGACATCTGGCTGGCGGGCTACCTGACCCGCGAGGAATTCCGCCGCAAAGCCGCCGCCATCCCCGCCGGAAGCCCGGTTTTCCAATACAGCCGCACCCAAACCAAAAATTTCTCTGTGCCAATCGCCGATTTGCGCCCATTGGGCGAATTGTTCCAACGGGTCAAAACATGGAATCCACAACGCGGATAACCCCGCCCAGCCTGCTGGTTTGCGGGCGCGTCATGACCGTTCCCCCAGAAAACTTCCCCCGCGCCGAGCGCAATGGAAAGCCAATTTATTTTTGCACCACTTTTTGCCTGGAGGCCTACCAGGCCGACCCGGAGCGTTTTTTCGCCGCGCACAGCCGAACCCCTAAAAAATAACAGGATTTGACATGTTCGACAAACTTCTCAAAATTTACCGCGAATATCCGCCTCAATTTTGGACGGTGGTTTTTGTCTCCTTTATTGACCACATTGGCGGAACACTGCTCTTCCCATTTTTCGCCTTGTACATCACCCAAAGATTTCAGGTCGGCATGACCCAGGCCGGGCTGATTTTGGGATTATTCTCGGCCTTCGGGCTGGTCGGCGGCATGATTGGCGGAGCGCTGACCGATAAATTCGGCAGGCGGCGGCTGATTCTTTTTGGCCTGGTCTTCAGCGCCCTTTCCACGCTGACGCTGGGGCTGGTCAACTCGCTGGCGCTGCTCTATCCGCTGGCAATCGTCATCGGCCTGCTTTCCGATATTTCCGGCCCGGCGCACCAGGCCATGCTGGCCGACATTCTGCCGGAACATCAGCGCCAGGATGGTTTTGGCCTGCTGCGGGTGGTCGCCAACCTATCGTGGATTATCGGCCCCAGCATCGGCGGATTCATGGCGAATAAATCTTTTTTCAGTCTCTTCGTCAGCGATGCGATTATCAGCTGCCTGGTGGCGGTCATGTTTTATTATCTCGTCCCCGAAACCAAGCCCCAAGCACACGAACACGAAGAACATCAGAGCCTGCTGCAAACCTTCATCGGCTACAGCCAGGTGCTGCGCGACCGGGCTTTTTTGGCCTACATCGCCGCGGCGGTGCTGATGGGGCTGGTCTACCAGCAAATGTACAATTCGCTCTCGGTGTACATGCGCGATGTCCACGGAATTGAGCCGCAGGGCTACGGCTTCCTGCTGACAGCGAGCGCCATCACCGTCATTTTGTTCCAGTTTTCGACAACGCGCCTCATCAAATTCCGCCCGCCCTTTTTGATGATGGCGCTGGGAACTCTGTTTTATGTGCTGGGTTTTGGCATGTTTGGCGTGGTTTCGGCTTACTGGCTGTTTGTGCTGGCTGTCGTCATCATCACCATTGGCGAAATGATCATCATGCCCACCAGCCAGGCGTTGGCCGCCAATTTTGCCCCCGAACAAATGCGTGGCCGCTACATGGCAATCTTCGGCCTGGTGTGGATGCTGCCCGCCATAGTCGGCCCGGCGGCGGCGGGCATAATTTTGGACAATTACAATCCCAACTTGCTGTGGTATATCGGCGCCGGGCTGTGCGCGGTTTCGGCAGCCGGCTATTTTTTGTTGCACGTCCGGCTGGGAGGCCAGGAACGCTTCGCCCCGGCCCAAAAGAAAGGTTAACCCGCCGGAAGCAGCACCTGGCCTTCAGCGGGGTCGCCCAGGCGCAGGATTTCTGCCGGACGGGTGGCGGCGCGCCAGGCCAGGCAGGCCGCCACCAGCGCGTCCAACTGCTCGGCGCTGTAGACCTGCTCCAGCGGGAGCATGCCTTTCAGCAGTTTGTGGCGCGTCAGTTCTTCAAAAAAATCCATCGGGTCGCGCAGGCGAAGACCTTCTTCCACCAAAATTAACTGCCGCTGCAGGCGTCCTTCGAGCGAGGAGCGCGGCAGAGGCTGAGTTCCCGCCAAAATGGCGAAGCAGGCGGCTGGCTGCGTTTCCAGCCAGCGGCGCCCGGCTGATTCGACCGCTTCCGGCTGGTAGCCCAACGTTTCCAGCCGCCGATAAAACTCAAAGGCAGTCTGCATCCAGCCGGGGCAAAGTTCACGCCGGGCGGGGGTTGCCGCGGCGCGAATGCCACGCTGACGGAGTTCGTATTCGGCCAGGCGCAGGTCAAGGGCGCGGCCAAGGCCTTCCAGCGTCAGATGGGCTTCGCGCACCAGGCCGCAGTTGGGGCGGGGCGGGGCGTTAATTGCCACCAGCGCGCGCGGCAGGCCGCCCAAAAAAGCCAGGGCTTCGTCCATTTCGCCCTCGGCCAGGGCCAATAAATGCGCCTGACTATCGAGTGCGGCCCAGGTGAAGGGTTTGCGCCCGCCGGTGGGGTCAAGGCCAACAAAGGTGAGAGTATCAAAAAGCATGGATTGGCATCCAATCGGTAGCGTAAATCTCCGATTTGCGGCGCAAGCGCCACTACAAATACTATAGAGGCAAAATGAACTTTGTGCAAGCAGTTCAAAAAAATTGGTTGATTTTCCTGGCCCTGACGCTGAGCCTGGGCTGGATGTGGTTTTCGCGCGCGCCGCAAGACAGCCTGACCGCCGGAAAAATCCCCGCGCCGCAGGTCGGTTTTCTGGCCCCGCAGGTGGAACTGGCGGACCTGAACGGGAATCTCGTCCGCCTGGCAGACCTGCGCGGGCAGGTGGTTTTGCTCAACGTGTGGGCCACCTGGTGCCCACCCTGCCGCGCCGAAATGCCCGCCATTCAGCGCGCCTATGCGGCCTACCGCGAACAGGGCTTCAGCGTGCTGGCGGTCAATTCCACCGTGCAGGATGAGGCCGCCAAAATTCCGGCTTTCGTGGCAGACTATGGGCTGACTTTTCCGGTGCTGCTCGATGTAGATGGCCTGGCTACGCGAAGTTATCGCGTCAATTCGCTGCCCAGCTCCTTTTTCATCGGGCGCGATGGCATCATCCGCGAGGTGGTGGTCGGCGGCCCAATGGACGAGACGCTGCTGAAAACGCGCATCGAAAATTTACTCAAGGAGCAGCCCTGATGTTTCCCACCCTACAACTTGGCCCGCTGGCGCTGCAAACGCCGGGCCTGATTCTCTTGCTGGCGCTGTGGCTGGGGCTGGATTTGATGGAACGCCAGGCGCGCCGCGCCGGTTTGAAGGCAGAAACACTCTACAACCTGGTCTTCGCCGCGCTGACGGTCGGTCTGCTGGGCGCGCGCTTGAGTTTCGCAGCGCAAAACTTCGCCATTTTCGCGCAGACTCCGCTCAGCCTGATTTCGCCCAACCCCGGCCTGCTCGACCCCTTCGGCGGGCTGGCGCTCGGCCTGCTGGCGGCGCTGGTCTACGGTCAGCGCAAAGGCCTGGCGCTCTGGCAAACGCTGGACGGGCTGACGCCCCTGTTCGCCGTGCTGGCCGCCGGGCTGGCGCTTTCCGCCGCGGCAGCCGGAACATTTTTTGGGATGGAAACCAACCTGCCCTGGGGGGTTGATTTGTGGGGAGCGAGGCGTCACCCGACACAATTTTACGCGCTGGGGCTGGCGCTGGTTAATTTGGGGATTCTCGGCTGGCAGGCAAAACAGAACCCGCCGCAAGCGGGCGGGCTGTTCCGATTGTTCGTGGCGCTGACGGCGCTCGGCTGGCTGTTGGTGGAAGGCCTGCGCGGCGATTCGATTCTCCTGCCGGGCGGCTGGCGGCTGGGACAGGTTTTGGCCTGGGCACTGTTGGCCGCGTCAGGTATTCGTAGCGCCGGCTTCAGCCGGTGAGGGGCTGAAAAACCAAAAGACCAGGAGACAAACAGACCATGACCGATAAAATTATTCTCAAAAACTTGCGGGTGCAGGCGATTTTGGGAATTTATGCGCACGAAAGGTTGACGCCACAGACGGTGCTGATCAGCGCCTGGGTGGAAACGGACACGCGCCGCGCCGGGGAAAGCGATTCGATTGCCGATTGTCTTGATTATGAGGCGCTGGCAAACCGGCTGAAAGTTCAGGCGCAGCGGGCCCAGCGTCAAACCGCTGAGGCGCTGGCCGAAGACCTGGCCCAAATTTGTCTGGAGGCGCCGGGGGCGCTGGCGGTTACGCTCCGCGTGGAAAAGCCCGAAGCCTACCGGGAGGCGCAATCCGTGGGGGTGGAAATTTATCGGCGCAAGCCAGGGCTTGCGGACGGGGGTTAAATTCGCAGGGCAGATGCGCCGCGCGAGATATTTTCCAAAAACTCCTGGCGGGTAGCCAGGTTGGCGCGGAAGGCGCCGTGCATGGCCGAGGTGGTCATGCGGGCATCATGTTTTTTGACGCCGCGCATCATCGAACACAGGTGCATGGCTTCGACCACCACCGCCACGCCCTGGGGTTTGAGCAGATCACGCAGGAAATCGGCGATTTGGCGCGTCATGCGTTCCTGCACTTGCAGGCGGCGGGCGTACATATCCACAATACGCGGAATTTTGGAGAGGCCGAGGACTTTGCCGTTGGGAATGTAGGCGACGTGGGCGCGGCCCATGAAGGGCAGCAGGTGGTGTTCGCACAGGCTGTAAAATTCGATGTCGCGCACGATGACCATTTCGTCATACTGTACATCAAAGAGGGCGCCGTTGATGAGCGCCTGTGGGTCGGCGGTGTAGCCGGAGAGCAGTTCGGTGTACATGCGGGCGACTCGCTGCGGAGTGCGCTGCAGGCCCTCGCGGGCGGGGTCTTCGCCGAAAGCGGTCAACATTTGGCTGACGGCGGTTTCGATGACGGGCAGGTCGAGGCGGGTGGGCAGGCTGGGGCTATCGTCAAATTCTTCAAATTCGGTGGGCATGGTTTTCTCTCAAAAAAAATGGGCTGGCAAGGGTGCGTCCATTTTACTCTTTCCGCTCCCGGCTCTGCCAGCGGGCATCGGCAATGCCCAGGGTTCGGCCCCGCTATGTTTTGCAGAATTGTAAGTCAATGTGTCTTGTTTTTTTACCTGCTTTGCCTATAATACAATTATTCCTGAATTCAGGAACAACCCACGCGATGAAAGGAGGTGAAAGCCATGTTATTCGCTCCGAAAGAAAAAGGCCAAGGTTTAGTTGAGTATGCTTTGATTCTCGTTTTGGTTGCTGTTATCGTTATTGCCGCGTTGACCGTTCTGGGACCCCTAATCGGTAACGTCTTCACCAAAATCAACAACAGCCTGTCGTAATTTGTCATTCAACTGAATGGCCGGAGGAACCCCCAAAAGGGGTTCCTCTTTTTTTATCCCTCTTTGGGGGCAGCTTATGGTTTCGTAATTCTCGATGGCCTCATTTTTACTGTATAATCAATTTGCGGCTTTAAGCCGTTTACCTTGCGGCGCAATCGCCGCATCATCACGCAATGGAGAGTGGTTATGAAACGTAACGGCAGGCTCCTGATTATTTTGGTGGTGTTAATTCTCGTGCTGAGCGTCGCTGCCTTTTTTGTCATTTCTGGCAATGGCGGGCTGGCTGGTTTGCTGGGGGGTGGTCAGGCGCAGCAGGCAGCGCCGACTGCGCAAATTGTGATTGCCAAACAGCCAATTAATCGCGATGAACTTCTCCCGGCAGACGCGCTTGAGACCATTCCCTACCCCGAAGATAAAATTGGCCCGACCATGATTCGCAACATTGCGGACGTGGCCGATATTTACTACGCCAAGATTCCGATTGGCCAGGGAGTGCCGCTGACCAAGGATATCCTGTCACTGACGCCCTTTGGGCTGCCGGAAGGCTCCAACGCTGCCAAATCCATTCCGGGCGGCATGGTGGCTATTTCCATTCCGACCACCCGCCTGGCGACAGTCAGTTATGCCATTCGGGCCGGCGACCATGTGAATGTGATTGCAACCAACCTGTTTGTGGATGTAGACGCCAGTTTCCAGACGGTGCTGCCAAACTACACGGCGGTCATCACCGCGCCGAGCAATGTTCCGCCCAACCCGCCGGTGCTGACGCTGGGAATCGCTTCTGGCGGTGCGGGCTCCGTTCAGGGGCGCGCCGAATTGGACCCGACTCTTAATCAGGCCATTTATCTTTCCCCTTCTGA
Source organism: bacterium (assembly GCA_036169755.1). Classification (GTDB taxonomy): domain Bacteria; phylum Chloroflexota; class Anaerolineae; order Anaerolineales; family Villigracilaceae; genus UBA8950. The sequence continues at coordinate 6,289 of JAVHNW010000203.1, forward strand.
AGCGCAGCGCCCGCGCCTGGTTTCGCAAATGATTTTGCAGAATATTCAGGTTTTGCAGGTGGGTGAGTTTACACAAGCGGCTGCCTCTACCGATCCGAATGCGCCCGCCGATCAGCAGGCGGCTGCGCCTGCCGCGCCGGATGTAGTCACGCTCATCGTCAGCCCACAAGACGCCATCAGCCTGACCTATCTGATGTACGCGGACGCCAAACTGACCATGGTTCTGCGCTCGGATGGCGATGGAAATGTGGCTGATATTTTGCCGGTGACGTTGCAATTCCTGCTCAGCCAGTACAACATTCCCCTTCCGGCAAAACTGCCCTACGCGCTTGACCCGCGCATTGACAAATTGCCCAATATTGGCGTTCCTCCCACGCCGCTGCCCAAGCAGTAAAAAAGCGCTTTCCCTTTTCTCATAATTTGCGTGGAGTAAAAACTTAATGGCAGACAAGATTCGCGTATTGATTGTAGACGACGTGGCTGAAACGCGCGAAAATGTTCGCAAACTTTTGCAGTTTGAGGCAGATATTGAAGTGGCCGGGGCCGCGCGTTCTGGCAAAGAAGCCGTGCAGCTGACTTTGGACCTGAAGCCAGATGTGGTTCTGATGGATATCAATATGCCAGACATGGACGGCATCACGGCCACTGAAACCATCCGCCAGCGCGACCAGGTGACGCAAATCGTCATCCTTTCTGTACAGGGCGACCCGAATTATATGCGCCGCGCCATGCTGGCCGGGGCGCGCGATTTTCTCACCAAACCACCCATGGCGGATGAGTTGATTTCGGCGGTGCGCCGCGCCGGTCAGATGGCCCAGGTGGAGCGCAGTAAAACTGCGCAGGCGGCGGTCGCTTCGGCGGCGGTCGCCCATCAAATGGGAGGCGGCCTATCCAACGGCAAAGTGATTATGGTCTACAGCCCCAAAGGCGGGGTTGGCACGACCACCGTTGCAGTCAACCTGGCCGTGGCGCTCAACAACGCAGAAACCAATGTCGCCCTGGTTGACGCCAAACTGCAATACGGGGATGTTGCCATCTTTCTGAACGAACAGGGAAAAAACACCATCCTCGACCTGGCCCCGCGCGCCGACGAGTTGGACGCCGAAGTGGTGGAAAGCGTGATGATCAAGCACGCCGCTTCAGGTTTGCATATTTTGGCGGCGCCCACCCGCCCCGAACAGGCTGAGCAAGTAACGGCAGAGCAGTTTTCCAAGTTAATCAAACGTTTGCGCCAGCTGTATGCCTATATTGTGCTTGACACCTCCAGCGCGCTAAATGACATCACCCTGGCCGCGCTGGACGCTTGCGATGTGGTCGTCCTACTCGTCACCCAGGATATTCCCGCCATCAAAAACGTGCGCACATTTTTAGACCTGCTCAACTCGATTGGCGTCAAACGCGAGCGGGTATGTTTCATCATGAACAAGTATGACAAGCGCATAGCAATTACACCCGAAAAGGTGGGAGAAAACCTAAAACAGCCGATGGCTGGCGCCATCCCGCTGGATGAACGGGTGGTAATTCCAGCAGGAAACCGGGGGGTCCCGTTTATGCTTGATAACAAAACCCAGCCCAGCGCCCGCGCTGTTTTTGAACTGGCTGGCAGTTTGCGCGCGCAGCTGGAAAAACTCAGCAACGAGTAGCGCTTTAATGTTGGAGGTAAATAATGTCCTTACTCAAACGAATTGAACAGGGCCAGGGGCGCCTTTCAGACGGGCAGCCAGCCTCAAAGCCAGGAGGCGCCCCACAGCCAGCCGCCTCCCCCGCTGAAGGCAGCGGCTTGTCTTCCCTGCAGGCGAGACGAGTCAGCGCTCCCAGCACCACCCCACAGGCCGGGACGTATTTCGACCTCAAAACACGCGTGCAAAATAAATTACTTTCCGAGCTGGATCCCTCGATGGACATCACCAAAACCGACGATGTTCGCCGCGCGATTATGGAATTATTTGAGCAAATTCTCAACGAAGAAAATATCGTACTCTCGCGCCCTGAGCGGCAGCGACTCTTCGAGCAAATCGCCGCTGAAATTTTGGGATTTGGCCCGCTTCAACCCCTGCTGGACGACGAGAGCATTTCCGAAATCATGGTCAACGGCCCCAAAAACATCTATGTAGAGCGCAAGGGAAAGTTGGTGCGCGTGCCGGTAGCCTTCGAGAGCAACGACCATGTGATGCGCATTATTGACCGCATTGTGGCTCCGCTTGGCCGGCGCATTGACGAATCCAGCCCGTATGTAGATGCGCGCCTGCCCGATGGCTCGCGCGTCAACGCCGTTATTCCGCCCATTTCACTGGTTGGGCCCACGCTCACCATCCGTAAATTTTCGCGCAACCCCATCACCGTGGAACAGCTGATTCAATTTGGCTCACTGACGGCAGAAGCAGTTGAATTTTTGAAAGCCTGCGTGATTGGCCGCCTGAACATTGTTGTCTCTGGCGGTACAGGTTCGGGCAAAACCACCCTGCTGAACGTACTTTCGGGCTTCATCCCCAGCGACGAGCGCATTTTAACAATTGAAAACGCCGCAGAACTGCAACTGCGCCAGGAACACGTCGTCACCCTGGAATCGCGCCCATCCAACATCGAAGGACGCGGCCAAATTACCATCCGCGATTTGGTGGTCAATGCCTTGCGTATGCGCCCCGAACGCATCATCGTGGGCGAATGCCGCGGCGAAGAAGCGTTGGACATGCTGCAAGCCATGAACACCGGCCACGATGGCTCCATGACCACCGCCCACTCCAACAGCCCGCGCGACACCCTGTCGCGCATGGAAACCATGACCCTGATGGCCGGTATGGATTTACCCATCCGCGCCATTCGCGAGCAAATTTCCGCCGCAGTGGATTTGATTGTTCACCAGGAACGCATGCGAGACGGCACACGCAAAGTCATTAACATCACCGAAGTCAGCGGCATGGAAGGCGATGTCATCACCACCACCGACATTTTCGTTTTTGAACAAACCGGCTACGAAAACGGCAAAGTCATGGGCCGCCTGCGCCCCACCGGTCTGCGCCCCAAGTTCATGGACCAGATTGAAGCCTCAGGCATTCACCTGCCCCCATCCATTTTTGGGGTCGGCGGGCGTCGCTATTAATTCTTGCACACAAAACAATAGGAGCGCGGCGCTATGTGGAGCAGCATACTTCTGATTGGTCTCATCATCCTGCTGGTTTTGATTACCATCGGCATTTACGTTTCATCCTCCAGCGAGCGCAATTTGATGGAAGAACGCCTGGGAAAATACCTGGAGCAGGAAGGCGCAGCCAAAAAGCAGGAACAACGAGAACAATCCACCGCTTTTTCAGAGTGGGTCAACAAACGGGTGGAAAGCTCCTCGTTTGGTGACCAAATTTCCAAAAACCTGGCGCGCGCCAATTTGAAGTTTCGCCCCGGAGAATTTGTCGCCTTCATGGTGATTGCCGCCATAACCCTGGCCGGGCTGGGCGCCCTCGGCGGCGGGAGCGACCTCACCACCCGAGGCATTTCCGCGCTGATTGGCGGGGTAATTGGGTTGATTTTGCCCATCATCTACCTGCGTTCCCAACAAGGGGCAAGGCTCACCAAATTCAGCCAGCAGCTGCCAGATATGCTCAACCTGATGGTCAACGGCCTGCGCGCCGGTTACTCCACCATGCAGGCGATGGAAGCCATCAGCCGAGAATTACCCGCCCCAATCAACGAAGAATTCCGGCGCGTGGTGCAAGAAATGCAGTTGGGCGTCTCGATGGACAAAGCCCTCGACAACCTGCTGCGCCGCATTCCCAGCGAAGACCTGGATTTTGTCGTGACGGCCATGAACGTTCAGCGTGAAGTAGGCGGCCCGTTGGCAGAAATTTTGGATACCATCTCCTACACCATTCGGGAACGCATCCGCATCAAAGGCGAAATTCGCGTGATGACCGCCCAGGTGGTCATGTCTGGGCGCATTCTTTCGATGGTACCCTTTGGCGTTTTTATCCTGCTGTGGTTCATCAACCAGGATTACATGCGCGAGTTTTTTAACCCGGAAAATATGATTTGCGGCCTTTCAGCAATTGGCACCGGGGTAGTGATGATTGGCATTGGCTACGCCATTATGATGAAAATTGCGGATATTGAGGTTTGACATGTCTACGACCACCCTTGTTTTAATTGTCGTTGTCGTTATTTTGGCCATCGCTGGCGCGTTAATTTACGCCGGGTCACGTGTTCAACAACAGGAAAGTGACCCCCTGCTGGCGCGCATGAACGAATTCACCCAGCGCGGTGAGCAGATTTCGCTTGAGCAGTTGGAAATGTCGCAATCCATCCAGGAACGCATCGTTTACCCCCTGCTAAAAAAATTTGGCGAACTTGCCACCCGCTTTACCCCACAAAACGCGCTGCAAGACATCACCCGCAAATTGGAATTGAGCGGAAAATCCGGTTGGATTGACGCCCCCATGTTTCTTTCCCTGCGTTTTGTCGGCGGAGCTGTTTTTGGCGCAGTCAGTTTCGTTCTTTTCAACTATACAGTAGTCAAACAACCGCTGTCATCCGCCATCCTCTACTCGATGATTGGCACTGCCCTGGGCTTCTTCTTTCCACAACTTTGGCTGGATGGCGAAATAAAAAAACGCCAAAATGAAGTACAAAAAGCCATGCCCGATGCGCTGGACCTGCTCACCGTTTGCGTAGAGGCCGGGCTGGGATTCGACTCTGCCATGTCCAACGTCGCCGAAAAATGGGAAAATGAACTTTCCATCTCTTTTGGCCGCGCCATCCGCGAAATGCAACTGGGCAAACCCCGGCGTGACGCGCTCAAATCCATGGCCGACCGAATTGACCTGGCAGACATGACCAGTTTTGTCGCCGCCATCATTCAAAGCGAACAACTCGGCGTCAGCATGTCCAAAATTCTGCGCATTCAGGCCGACCAAATGCGCATGCGCCGCCGTCAGATTGCCGAAGAAAAAGCCCATCAGGCGCCCATTGTCATGCTCTTGCCCATGGTCGGATTCATCTTTCCATCCATTTTCATTGTGCTGATGACCCCGGCCATCCTGCGCATGATGAAAGTCCCCCTCTTCAACGGCGGATAACTTACTTGGCAAATCACCGTCACCTGCGCTATCAGATTAACAGCCTGATATGGAGCGGGTGGGATTTACTCTTCCCGCCCACCTGCCCCGGCTGCGGAGAATTTGCCGTCCGCTGGTGCGCAGCCTGCCAACGCTCTGTCGAACCCCTGCCCCCATCCATTTGCCAGATTTGCGGGAAAATACTCCCCACAGCAGGCCTTTGCCCGGCCTGTCAGCGCTCACAACCGCCTTATGAACAAATGCGGTCGTGGGCTGTTTTTAACGGCCCGCTGCGCGAGGCCCTGCACACGCTCAAATACAAACGCAATTTGGGCCTTGGAATTTCGCTCGCTGAACAAATTGAAGGCAGCCTGGAGGCCTTTCCGATGCCACTGGATATGCTCATCCCCATCCCGCTCAGCCCTGGCCGCCAGGCGGAACGCGGCTACAACCAGGTAACCCTGGTCGCCGCACCGCTCGCCCTGAAGCGCAATCTCCCCTTGCGCGCCGCCGCCCTGCGCCGAATACGCGAAACCCGCTCCCAGGTCGGGTTGAACGCCCATCAGCGGCGAGAAAATGTCCAGCATATTTTCCGGGCCGATCCGCGTCTGGTGGCCGGAAAAAGAATCCTGCTGATGGATGATGTCATTACCACCGGCGCCACCATCGCCGACGCCGCCCGCGCATTACGTGAAGCCGGGGCATCGGCAGTCTACGCTTTTTCGATTGCTCGCGCTCCGCTCGAACAGTAGCCCTTTTCCTTTCATCCACCCATTTTCAAGGAGGCTCACATGTCACAAAAAATTGAAATTATCGGGCGTGAACTGGACGTGACCGATCGCATCCGCGAATACGTCACCCAAAAAGTAGCCAAAATTAGCCGTCACCTGAACGCCATTGAAGAAATTCGGATTGACCTCGCCAGCATCAAAACCGCGCGCAGCGCCACCGACCGTTACGCCGCCCAACTGACCGTGCGCGGCAAAAATCTGCTTTTGCGCTCCGAAGAACGCGCCGATGACATCCGCACCGCACTCGACGCCGCCCTCGACAAAATGACCCGTCAGGTTGCGCGTTACAAAGGCAGGCGCGATAAGGGCCGCGGCGATGGAAAATCTGCCGCCGAGGTCGCCCCCGACCTGGAACCCCTGCCCAGCCTGGAACCCGAAGAAGCTCCCATCATCCTGCGCCGCAAACAATTTGACTTGATTCCCATGGCTGAAGAAGAAGCCATCGAGCAGATGAAACTGCTCGGCCACGACAACTTCTTCGTCTTCTTCAACGCCAAAACCAGCGCCATCAACGTTCTTTACCGCCGCAACGATGGCGGCTACGGTCTGATTGAACCGCGCGTGCGCTAAAAAAACACAATCGTTTTTGAAAACATATCCCGCTCATTTTTGAGCGGGATATGTTTAAGGAGAGCGCCATGAACAGAATCCCCCGCCTGCATTTTGCCCACCTGCCCACGCCGATTGAGGAACTGCCCCGCCTTTCAGCCTTGCTCGGCGGGCCGAAAATTTTCATCAAACGCGATGACCTTACCGGCCTGGCGCTGGGCGGCAACAAAACCCGCAAGCTGGAATTCCTGGTAGCCGAGGCGCTGGCGCAGGACGCCAAAATGCTGCTCTCTGCCGGAGCCATCCAATCCAACCACTGCCGCCAAACGGCTGCCGCCGCCGCCAAATTTGGCCTGGCCTGCACCCTGATTCTGACCGGCGCAACCCCGCCGGAAATCACCGGCAACCTGCTGCTCGATCATCTCTTCGGGGCGCAAATCATCTTTGTCGCCGACCGCGCCGACCGTGACCGGATTCTGGCCGAAACCTTTCAACGCGCGCAGGCCGAGGGCAAACACCCCTACCTTGTGCCTTACGGCGGCAGTTCCCCCACCGGCGCGCTGGCCTACGCCTTCGCCGTGCAGGAATTCCTGGCCCAGGGCCTGCCCGCCGACTGGATGGTTTTCGCCACCTCCAGCGGCGGCACCCATGCCGGGCTGGCGCTTGGTCAGCGTCTTTTCGGCTACGCCGGGAAAATTCTCGGCATCAGCATTGACGAACCAGCCGAGGCGCTCAAAACCCATGTCGCCGCGCTGGCCGGGCAGGCGGCGCAAAAACTGGGCGAACCACTCACCTTTTCGGCGCAGGAAATTCTCGCTGAGGATGCCTACTGTGCGCCGGGCTACGGCGTGCTGACCAACCTGGAGCGCGAAGCCATCCAATTATTTGCCCAACACGAAGGAATCCTGCTCGACCCGGTCTACACCGGGCGCGCCGCGGGCGGGCTGATTGATTTGATTCGCAAAGGCTATTTTGGCCGCAACGAAAAGCTGTTGTTCTGGAACACCGGCGGCCAACCGGCGCTGTTTTCCGAAAAATACCAGACCCATCTGCTAGGAAATTAACGCCTCGGCATCCTCCGCCCGCCACTCTTCAAAAAAATGTTCCAAAAATTCTTCCATGAAGGCGTGGCGGCGCGCGGCGATTTTTTGGGCGCTGGCGGTGTGCAGGCGGCCCTTTAGCAAAAGTAATTTTTCGTAAAAATGATTGATGGTATGCCCCCGGCTGGACTGGTACTGCTCGAAAGCCTGATGCAGCACCGGCGCCTCGGCGGGGTCGTACAGGCTGCGTCCGGCGTGCCCGCCGTAGGCAAAAGCGCGGCTGATGCCGATGGCGCCCATCGCGTCCAGCCGGTCGGCGTCCTGGACGATTTGGCCCTCCAGCGAAGGCATTTCATCGGCCACGCCCGCGCCCTTGAAGGAAACGCGCCGGACGATGGCGAGAATTTTTTCGCTTTCAGCCGGGGTCGCGCCAATTTGGCGCAACCAGGCCGCCGCGCGGCGCGGCTCGCCGCCGCTTGAGGGGGAAAGTTTCCAGTCGTCCAGGTCATGCAGCAGGGCAGAAAATTCCACAATTTCCACATCGGCTTTTTCCAGCAGGGCAATTTTGCGCGCCATCTGCCAGACGCGATAAATGTGCCACCAGTCATG